>JANWJQ010000065.1 GCA_025451875.1 Rhizomicrobium sp. | reverse complement strand
TCGCTGCTCGGTACGCTGAACCATTTGCTCTGGGCCGATCATGTGTGGATGGCGCGGTTCGACGGATGGAAGCGGCCGACGGTGCTGCAAAAGGATTCCGCTTCGCTATTCGCGGAATTCGATGCGTTGCGCGCGGCGCGCGAAGACGCCGACCGGCGCATCGTCGACTGGGCGTCGCGCGTGAGCGCGGACTGGACGAACGGTCCGCTCACCTGGCACAGCAACACCACCAACGCGGAAATGACCCTGCCCGCCGGCTACGCCGTGATGCATTTCTTCAACCACCAGACCCATCATCGCGGACAAGCGCATGCGTTGGTCACTGCGGCGGGCGAAGACACTGGCGGCACCGACCTTCTGGGCATGGTGCCGCCGATTTCCTAAATCCCCGCCGCGCGCATGGGTGCATCCTTCAGCCAGTCGGCGTATGAGCGCTGGCAGGATCATTGATGGACGCTCGCCATGTCAGGCTTTTCCGATCCCGATAGCGTTGCCCGTTACGCCGAAGGCCCGGTGCGGCTGGTTCCGGGTTTCCACGGGTTGCAGCAGATGACGCGCTTGCTGCTCGCCGAGCGCGTCGGGGACGATGCGCATGTGCTGGTTCTGGGTGCCGGTGGCGGGCTGGAACTGAAAGCCTTTGCCGACGCGCAGCCCGGATGGCGCTTTTGCGGAGTCGATCCCTCTGCGGAAATGCTCGCCCTCGCCCGGCGCACGCTTGGTTCCCTCGCATCGCGCGCCGATCTTCACGAAGGATATATCGACAGCGCACCCGAAGGACCGTTCGACGCGGCGACGTGTCTGCTCACGCTGCACTTCATTCCGAAAGACGAACGCCGGCGGACGTTGGAGCAAGTGCATCGGCGGCTGAAGCCCGGCGCGCCTTTCGTGGTGGCCCATCACAGTTTTCCGCAGCAGGCCGGAGAAAAAGAGAAATGGCTTACGCGTTTTGCTGCTTTCGCCGCGGCCTCCGGGGTACCGAACATGAACGCCCAGAACGCGATCACAACGATGGGCGCGCGCCTGCCGTTGTTGTCGCCCGAAGAGGATGAAGCTTTGCTGAGAGAGGCCGGATTTGCGGATGTGAGCCTTTTCTATGCAGGTTTCACGTTCCGAGGCTGGGTTGCCTACAAGCCGTAGGAGGTGTTGTGACGGCCGACATCTCGCGCTTCATCCGCACCAACCTGCATTTGCAGCTTGCGCCGTTGTTGCCGGAGTTGAAGCTTTATCTCGCCCATCCGGGCAGCGGGCTTTCGCGGCTGGAGCTGGATGAGACGCCTTACTGGGCGTATCTGTGGCCGGGCGGCGCGTTGCTGGCGCGCTATTTTCTCGACAAGCCGCAGACTGTGCACGGCAAGAGCGTGCTCGATATCGGCGCCGGCGGCGGCGTGGTGGCGCTGGCGGCCGCGAAAGCGGGCGCTCGGCGTGTGATCGCGAACGACATCGACGCGAATGCCGTCGCCGCCACAGCCCTCAACGCCCAAGCCAATGGGTTGCAAATGGAAACACGCTGCGGCGATGTTCTGGACGGCGATGTGCCGGACGCCGATCTCATCGTCATCGGCGATCTGTTCTATCACGCGGATGTTTCGATCCGGCTGAAAGCCTTTGCCTCGCGCTGCCTTGTAGCGGGCAAAACCGTGCTCACCGGCGATATCGGCCGCGCGCACCTTCCGCGCGAACGGCTGGAATTGATCGTGGAATATGATGTGCCGGATTTCGGCGACCGGCCGGACACAGCCATGCGCAATGGCGGCGTCTATCGCTTCACGCGATAAAAAAAGGCGGCCCAAGGGGGGAGCCGCCTTTGAAGTTGCGGACAAACGAAAGTCAGATCGTTTGGCCGTGATGCGTCTGGTGTGCGGCCGGCGCCGATACGTTCGCGCCGCCGCAATTGCCCGCGGTCTTGCGCTCGATGTTCTGCTTGCCATTCGCGTCCGTGGTTATGCGGACCGATTGCGCGCAGAAATTTGAACCTGCCTTGCCGAAGGCCGCTTCGATCGGCGCGTTCGCGCCCATGGGCATCGCCATCATCGCGTCGATCTGCTGCTGCATCTGGCGCATCTGCGCGTTCATCATCGCGTCGATCTGCGCGAAGCCCGCGAACGGCGCGAAGCCCATCTGCGGGAACGCGGCGAATGTCATCGGGCCCGGCGCGGCGAGGCTGACCTTGGGCGCGACGTCGCCGGTATATTCGATGTTGGCCACGCTGCCATCGGCCAGGCGCACGGTCATGTGGTGAACGTCGTTGCCCGCCGCAAAGGCCGCGGTGCCGGCCAGTGCGAGCGCACCGGCGAGAAGGACTGTCTGGATTTTTCGCATGTTTGTCTCCGTGTTCGATGAAGACCCCGCCCAAAAATCTATTCGCCGAGCCCCGCAATGCAAGACAAACAAGCTTAAATTGCGTTCAGATTTGGATCGTTCAAACCCGCTGTTCCCGGTTTTCCTCTTTTTAACGTGCCGCAGTCTAGGGTTCCGGCATGGGAATGGTGCCAACAAAAACAGAAGCCGAAGCGTTAGCGTCGGGCCTGCACGCGGGATTGCAGACGCGCTCGGCGGAGAGCCGCGATTTCGAGGACTTCTGGCGCCGGATGCGCGGCGGCAATCTCATTCCCCGCCGCAACGATTTCAATATCGCGCGGGCCGCGCGCTTTGTGCGCGACCTGGTGCTGATGGAAGCGCCGTCGCCGGACCGCAAGAGCATGCGCATCCGCCTCGCAGGCGAGCGCTACCAGGACATCGCCGGGTACAATCTGGCGGGCCGCGACCATCTGGAACATTTCGATCATGACTATCGCGACAGCGCGCTGACGACCGGCTGGCTGATGTTCAACCATCCCTGCGGGCTCTGGCAGATCACGCCGATGCACACCGCGAAGGGCTATGGCCAATATATCGAAGTGACCGGGTTCCCCTTGGGCGCGGGCGAGGACGGCATCCCGCTGCTGCTCTGCCATGTGCGGCTGACGGGCGAATTGCTGCACACGCGCGGCCGGTTCTCGCTCGACACCGCGACCGATTTCCACTTCATCGATCTGGGCGCCGGCATCCCGGATTGGGAGTAGCTACTCCGCCGCCGCGGCTTGCGCTCTGGCGATCACGCGCTGGATGTCGCGGTTGCGCGCGTCGAACTGCTTGGCGATATCCTCGTCGTTGTCCTGCAGCGCCTGCACGTCGGTGTTGGCGTATTCCATCACGCCCATCTCGGTATAGCCGTTGCGGATGTGATCGCCCCACAGCCCGATGTCCTTCACGATGGGGACGATGCGGGTGAAGAGCGAGTTGCGGAATTTCTCCATGAAGCCGCTCTCATACATGGATTGCGCGCATTCCTCGATCGGCAAGCCGAGATTCTGCCACAGCTCCACCGCGTCGAAGCGGTCGCGCATCAGGTAGCAGGCTTCGAGCAGAAATTCCTCGCGCTCGTTGCGCTCCTTCTGCGTGAGCTGCGGATAGTAATCGCGCAACGCGAGGCGCCCGAACGCGACGTGGCGCGATTCATCCTGCATCACATAGGCGTTCACCTGCGCGCAAAGCGGGTTCTGCGCGCCGTCGCGGATCTGCCCGAAGGCGGCCAGCGCGAGGCCTTCGATGACGACCTGCATGCCCAGATAGGTCATGTCCCAGCGGCTGTCGCGCAACGTCTGGTCGATCAGTTCCTTGAGCGGCTTGGTCATCGGATAGGCGACGCCGAATTTCGTCAGCAGGCGTTTGTAGGCTTCGACATGCCGCGCTTCGTCGATGGTCTGCGTCGCGGCGTAGAACTTTGAGTCCGCCTCCGGCACCTGCGTGACGATCTTGGCGGCGCAGATCAGCGCGCCCTGCTCGCCCTGCATGAATTGCGAAAGCTGCCATGCCTGGAAATGGCGGCGCACGGTCGCCTTCTCCTTGTCGCTCATCTTCAGATAGCAACCGGCCATGTGAATGGGCAGCGACTCTTCGGGCATCTGTTCGGGATTGTCTTCGTCGAGCTCCTGGCTCCAGTCGATGCGCGTGGCGGCATCCCACTGCATCTCCTTGCCCTTGGCATAGAGGCCCATCATCGCGGCGCGGCCGTCGTCGTAATCCCAGTTGAAATTGACGTCGAAATCCTGCGGCACCGACCAGGTCGAACCTTCGGTGCCAAGCGCATAGATGTCCTTGATAGCGGTCATGGCGTTGCTCCCTTCGCGTTCGCGGCTTTGCGCCGTCTGAGGCAAAGCCTACGCCCGCCCTCGCGGAAGGCGACTACCGGCGCGGCCAAAGATGTGGCATTTTGAGCCAAATGGCCCAGACGCTCGAACGCCTTCCGATGACGATGGGCTATTTCCGCCTCATCCATCGCTGTTTCGGGCAGGGCAACAGCGCGGCGCTGCTCGAAGGCACGGGCGTCCGCGAGCGCGATCTGTCCAATCCTTCCGCCGAGATCAGTCTGTTTCAGCAGGTGCGGCAGGTGGAGAACGTCACCGCGCTGCACGGCGCGGGCTGGGCGTTCTCGCAACCCGAACTCTGGAACCCGTCCGCGCATGGCGCGATCGCGGTGGCGATGCTCGCGGCGCCGACCATCGGCGACTCCGTCGAGGTGCTGCGCCGCTACAGCCATGTGCGCGCGCCGTTCTTCCGCATGCACATCAAACCGCAGCGCGCGGCGGTGGTGCTGGAATATGAACTCACCGTGCCGCTGGAAGAGCCGCAATGGCGGCCGATGATGGAAATCGCGTTCGTTGCCGTGCGCGCGATGGTGCAGGCCTCGCTCGGCCGCGCGCCCAGCGAGATGCAATTCTTCTTCGCGGGCGCCACACCGTCTTACGATGCGAAGGTGCGTGCCGGGCTGAGCCAGCACGTAAAATACGACGCGGCGCTCAATCATATCGTGCTGCCGAAAGACTGGATGGAGATTCCCTCCACCGCGGCGGACAGCGCGCTCTATCGCAACGCCTTGTCGGAATTGCAGGGCGCGCTGGCGCGGCTGGACGATCCGGTCGACCTGCGCGCGCAGGTGGAGCGGCTGCTGCAAACCATGCCGGACGGGCGGCTGGGCGCGGACGATGTGGCGCGCGCGCTCGGCGTTTCGCGGCGCACGCTGACGCGGCGGCTCCGCGATGCCGATACACAGTTCCGCGATCTGCTGGACGGCGAATTGAAATCCCGCGCGGCCAATCTTCTGCGCCATGCCAAACTGTCCCGCGACGAGATCGCCGAACGGCTCGGCTATCGCGATCCCACGAGTTTCAGCCGCGCCTGCCGGCGCTGGTTTGCCGAATGATGGCGCTGGACGGAAAATCGTTGGAACATTTGGGTTCCACTGGCTTCCGCGGAACTATCGGCTTATAGGCCCTGCGAACTGCATCCGTCGAAATGCCCGCCCCTTGAGCCGCGATATGTCCGCCACTGACGACAAAGTCGAGCAGGTTGAAACGCTTCTGGCCACGCCGGAACTCGCGGACGCTCTGGAGAGCGAACAGTTTCGCCGCTTCCTCGATCAAATTCCGATCGCGATCGTGGTGTCGGAAATGGGGCCGTCCGAACGCATCGTTTACGCCAATCCGCAATTTGAAAAAATCTCCGGACAGTCGGCTGCAAAGATCGTCGGCAATCCGTGGGACGTCCTGCACGGCGTCGCCGAAGGCGATGAGCGGCCGCTCGGCGCGATGATCGTCGAGGCCAGCGACTTCGTGGGACGCTTCCGGATCAAACACGATGCGGCGACGACGATAAGTGTCGAAGCCTATTCCAATGTCATCGAAGACGAAAACGGCAAGCCGATCTACCGGCTGGCCGCGCTGGTGGACGCGGTGGCCTTCGACGAGGCGCAGCGCGCGGTGCTGGAGCAGAAGATCCGCGACAGGGACGTGCTGCTGCTGGAAATGCAGCACCGTGTCAAAAACAATCTTCAGATGATCACCGCGCTCATCCGCATCGAAGCGCGCAATGCGCGCGGGCGCATGGACCCCGGGCCGTTCGACCGGTTGGCCGGACGGATCGAGTC
>JANWJQ010000064.1 GCA_025451875.1 Rhizomicrobium sp. | reverse complement strand
TCGCCCATCGCTTCGATGGCGCGCTTGTCGATCTGCCCGTTCTCCGCGAATTTTGTGAAATCGTGGATGAAGGCGAGATGGATCACGCCATCGGCTTTCGCGGCGCCGCTTTTGAGGCTTTCGATATCTTCCAGCGATCCGCGATGAACTTCCGCGCCCGTCTTCTTCAACGCCTCGGCATTCGCATCGGACCGCGCGAGGCCGATCACCTGATGGCCGTTGGCGATAAGATCCTTGGTCGTCGCGGTGCCGATGAAGCCCGCGGCACCTGTCACGAACACTTTCATGGGAAGTCTCCTTCTTCTTGTTGTGGTCAGTTGGCGAGCGCGATGCCGCCTTCGACCTTGAGGATTTGTCCGGTCATGAAGGTGTTGCGCATGCAGGTGAGATAGGCTTCCGCCGCTTCCTCGGGCATGCCGGGGCGCGGGATCAACTGCTTCTGCGACATCGCCTTCAGCATTTGATGGCGGGCCTCGCCATAGCGAGCGAACAATTCGGTTTCGATCAGGCCCGGACAAACGCAATTCACGCGCACCGGCGCCAGATCGACGGCGAGGCCAAGCGCCAGGCCTTCCGCGGCCATCGCGCTGGCCGAGACGATCGGCATGCCCTTCAAAGGTCTGTGCGCGAGCATCCCGTTGGTGAAGGTGAACGAGCCGCCGGGCGGCAGATGCATCGCACCGTGCTTGGCCACCGCGACCGCGCCCCAGAACCGCGTGTTGAATCGTTGCGCGGCCTGCTTCAGATCCAGGTCGCTGAGCAGGCCGCTGCTGAGGCCATCCGTATCGCCGGCGGTGAACGCGATGTGGTCGAAGCCGGTGTGCTCTTTGAAGAACGTTGCGATGTTCGCTTCCTCGCTGACATCGAGGACGGCGGACGTTCCGCCAATGCTCTTCGCCTTCTCCGCGATCTTTTCGGCACTGCGCGAGGCGATCATCACCTTCGCGCCTTCATCCGCCGCGCCCTTGGCGATGCCGAAGCCGATGCCGGAGCCGCCGCCGATGACGAGCACGTGTTTGTTCTTGAGAGACATGCGGACACTCCGTTTGAAAAGGCCGCGCGCTTTTTCGGTCGATATGCTATGCTGGTAAAGTAGTGACCTTATACAGGTATAATGAATAACAGGATGCCGGCTGCGAACGACAATCTGTTGGGGATCTATCTGAAGGACCGCCGCGCGAAGCTCGATCCGTCGTCCTTCGGTCTTCCCCTGACGCGGCGGCGAACGCCGGGGCTTCGGCGCGAGGAAGTGGCGCAGCGCGCCAATGTCAGCGCCACTTGGTACACTTGGCTCGAGCAAGGCCGCGGCGGCGCGCCCTCCGCCGATGTGCTGGACCGCATCTCACGCGCGATGATGCTCACCGATGCGGAGCGTGAGCATCTGTTTTTGCTGGGCTTGGGCCGCCCACCCGAGGTCCGCTATCACGCGCCCGAAGGCATTACGCCGCGACTGCAACGTCTGCTCGACACGCTGGAATACAGTCCCGCATTCATCCGAACGGCGACATGGGATGTCATCGCCTGGAACCGCGCCGCGACGGTGGTGCTGACCGATTACAGCACGCTGGCCGAAGGCCAACGCAATGTGCTGCGCATGATGTTTCGCGACAGCCGCGTGCGCGCGGCGCAATCCAACTGGACGCACGTCGCGCGCTATGTTGTGTCGTCGTTCCGCGCCGACGTGGCGCGCGCCGGTGCATCGCGCAATGTGCAATCGCTCGTCGATGAGCTTTGCGCCACCAGCCCCGAATTCGCGGCAATGTGGCGTGAGAATAATGTGCAGGGCCACGGCGACGGCAAAAAAGTGCTGCACCATCCCATAGCAGGCCCCCTGTCGATGGAATTTTCGGGCTTCGCGGTCGATGGCCGGCCCGACCTGAACATGGTGGTCTACAATCCCGCGACGCCGGCGGACGCGGAAAAGATCAAGACGCTGCTCAAGGCGAAGTTCGGAAAAAAAGAAACCAAGCGCCGCTAGATCACACCCATCATTCTGCGGTTGGCGGGCGGGTTCTTGGACTGCAGGCAGCTTTCCGCATGCCAGATGATGATGGTGCCGTTGCGATCCTTGATCGTGTGGCCTTCGACCATCGGCAGAACATCGTTCTGGCAATCGACGATCCCCGGATGCTCGATGAGGAAGAAACCGCGCTCGCAACTGCCATGCAGCACGCAGGCGATAGCGAGAACATAGACGTTCACGCAGCTACCACTTCAGTTCGAAATCGGGCTCGCCGAAATGGAAGCCCTGGAAATAGTCGATGCCGAAGCCTTCGAGCATTTCGGCTTCCTCGTCGGAATCGACCCATTCGGCGACGGTCTTCAGGTTGAAGTTCTTGGCAAGGTCCACCAGCGTGCGCACGAAGATCTGGTTGTCGCGCGATTGCGCCAGGCCCTTCACGTAAGAGCCGTCGATCTTGACCATGTCCACATGCAGCATCTGCAGATTGCGGAAGGACGTGTAACCCGCACCGAAATCGTCAATCGCGACCTTGCAACCCATCTCGCGCAAATTCGAGACGAAGCGCGCGATCTCCTCGAAATCGTTCAACGCCGCGGTTTCGGTCAGCTCCACGATGATGCGGTCGGCGACCTGGGAATTGGCGCTCACATAATTGGCGAAGGATTGCAGCCAGGCGCTGTCGCCCGTGGTCGTGCCGGAGACGTTCACCGCAAGGCTGGCGCGCGGCGTGGCGTGCAGCTGCGCAACGGCCATCTCCAGCACATGGCGGTCGACCAAGCGCACGAGGCCAAGCTGTTCGGCGGCCGGAATGAACTGGCCCGCGCCCATCACCGAACCGTCCAGCTTCTTCATGCGCAAGAGGCATTCGTGATGCTTCACCTCGCGCGTCTTGGCGCAGATGATCGGCTGATAGGCGAGGACGAGACGATGTTCGTTGAGCGCCGCGACCACTTCGTCGGCGATGGTCATCAGGCGCAGGCGCGCGGTCTCGCGCTGCGGCGACTTCACATAGGTGGCAAAGCCGTCGCGCCCGTTGACGCGCGCCTTGTCCAGCGCTTCCTCGGCACGCAGCATCGCTTCCTGGCTGGAAGCGGCGCCGGACGGCAGCCACACCGCGCCGACGCTGATCGTGGCCGCGACCGTTCCGGTGCGTGTTGCCACCACATCGCTGCGCACGGCGCTGCGCAGCCGCTCGGTGACGAGCGCGATCTCGCGTTCGCCGCAATTTCCCAGGATCACGCCCAGCTTGTTGCCGGCGATACGCCCGATGATGTCGCTTTGACGCAGCGCGGCGGCCATGCGCTCGCTGGCGGCGACGATCACTTCATCGGCGGCGCCGAAACCATAGGCTTCGTTGATCATCGCCAGCCGGTCGACGGAGGCGACAAGATAGGCGCAGGTACGCCCCTCCGCTTTCACATTCTCGATCACGCGCGCCAGTTCGGTGCGCAGCGAGGTGCGGTTCAGAAGGCCCGTGAGTTCATCGCGCGTCGCCAGATAGGTGAGGCGCTGCGCTTCGATTTTCTTGTCGGTGATCTGGCGCAGCGTGCCGCTCAGGCGTTCGGCGTGGCCGTGGACGCCAGGCAAGCGGATGCCGCGCATCTCGAACCATGACGCACCCATGGCGGATGCGCCTTCGAATTCGATTTCAAAAGAGGTTTCCTGCGGCGATGCATCGCTCAACACGAGCGCCAGATGTTTGCGGCCGGTTTCGCCCATCCATTGGCGCAGGCTTTCGCCGCGCTTGAGGCGATCGATATCGGCATGGCCTTCGAGCATTTCGATCGCGCCATCCCAGACGACGCGATCATCCGCCATCGTCCAGTCGAAGACCGCTTCGCGCGCGCCGGCCACGGCAAGACGCAGCCGCTCGGCGTCATGCGCCGCAGCCAAACTACGGATGCTTTCCGACGGCTTCTTTGGAAGCGTCTGACCCTGCACTACCCACCACCCTTGGCCCTTTTTGGGCCTTATGGGCGCGATCATGCGTGCACACGGATTAAAAAAGGTGAAACTTGTAGCGGTCTGCGACTCAGTGGAGCGTGTGGTCCGGCGTTTGCGTTAAGCGAGTGTTATGACGATCGGCAAACCCTTCGCAATTGCTTGCGCCACAACCGTTCCGGTTGTTTGGCGTAGCCGTCCGCGCGTCGAAAAGATCCACCATTCCAACGAACTTGATGGTGAACGCGACGGCGCGGCCGCGCGTGAAGACTTCGCGTCCGCAAAGCTGGCGCGTCAGAAACTGTGCCGCAATGAAACGGAAGCTGTTGCACCGAATTGGGACGAGGAGCGCCTGGTTCCGACGTTCGTCACGCAGATTCTTGCGCAGGCGATGAACGTCGCCGGACCGGCTACGCCGTCAACGGTTTGCGCCTATTGGCGCGGCGACGCCCCGAAGGTCGCGCTGCTCTGCGACCACGAGGCGTGAACGGCGCGCCAGCGCCAACGCAAATCCCAGCAACGCCGCCGCCGAAAACAATACCGACGCCATTCGCCCGGTGACGCCGCCGCTCAATGTCGCGGCCGCAGCGCAAAGCAAACAGCAACAGGCGAGAAACGCATGCGTCGCAGCGCGTTTTTCACTGCGCCAGCGCCGCACGCAGAGCGTGAACATGACAAGCACGCTGACCGACAACGGCGCGAGCGACAGCACCACCGTTCCGCTCGCCGCCGCCGCGATGCCGGCGAGGCAGCCCGGCACCAGCAGCGCCGCGGCAACCACCGAAGACGGCCGGTGCTCGAATGCGGCGAACAGCGCAAGCGCCATCGCCACCGGCGCCAGCGCGCAAACCACGAGCATCACCGCATCGGCGAAAACCAGCACTGCGGCGTTGGGCAGAACGGCCGCGAGCCCTTCGCACAAGGCAAACGCGCTGTAGAGAACCGCCGCGAAGCGCAGATAGTCGCGCGCCGCAGACCGCGCACGGCTTCCCAGCAAGGCGGTGAGGATCGCTGCGCAGCCGAGCACAAACGCGAATGCCAGCGACACGGGATTCACGTGCCGCGCTCCACGCGCGCCTTCAGCGCCGCAAGCTCGGCTTCGACGCGTTCCAGCCGCGCCGACAGATCGGTGAGCGAAGGTTGGTTCCTGGGCACCGGCGTCGATATTCCGGCGCGCGATGCGATCTCCTGCGGCGTCGCCGCGAGCAGCGCCGCCAGCGTGGACACGTCGCGCGCGGAAAGCTCACGCTGGTCCTTCCACATTTCCGCGATCTCGCTTTCCGACAGGCCGAGCGCCCGCGCGACATCGCTCCGCGTCAGATGCGCGGCGGCAAGCTGCGCATCGAACCATGCTGCATCGAAGAAAAGCGCCATGGCGCGAATCTATGGAGATTCCCCGGCGCCGAAAAGCGCGCGCGGCCTAATGAGCTGTGTCCAAACCGGAATGATCGACCATGGCGGCGCCCAGGACACGGCCGTAACCGCCTTGCTGCACCAGGACGGCGACGGAGTCGCGCGAGGTGCCGAGCAATTCCTGGCGCGGCAGATCGAGCGAAACGCTCTGGCCTTTCCAGATCCCGACAGGGCGGATGTCGCGCACGACGTTGCGATAGGTGAAGGTATGCCCCGAATTCTCGCCGCCGGTGATGGTGACGGTTGCCTGCGGCTGAATGCGGAAGAACCAGATGGTGGCGTTGGCGTCGTGCTGGTCCGACGCGCCGACGCCGACATGCAGCACGGTCTTGCTTGCCGAAACCGTCACCGGCACCGATTGCTCGTCATTCGCGCGCGCGGCGATCATGGCTTCGATTTGCGCATCGCGCCCGCCCACCACATCGTTCACGCCATCGACGATGATCTGCGGCGTGTAAACGCCACCGCGCCACATCGTTTGCGCATAGGCTTTCTGGCGCTTGGTGTCAGCTTCGCTCGCCAGCGTGTCGCGCCAGCCGAGCATGTCCCAATAGGTGATCGGCAAGCTCATCGCGATCACGTCCTTGCGCGCCGCAAGCTGACCGAGAATGGCGTCGGCGGGCGGACAGGAGCTGCAGCCCTGGCTGGTGTAAAGCTCCACGACGACGGGGCGCTTGGCGCTGCCCGCATCCGCAACGCTGGCCGCAAAAAGTGCCGCCGCGGCCGCGACGAATACCGCGGCTTTCGGGAACTTGAACCGACGCAATGACATAGTCGGCACCATAGGTCGCGCGACCCGCCCCTTCCATTCACAGTGGCTTGAAGCCCCCAAGGAAGGCCATCTTGCCCGGAATCGCGGGAAGACAAAGGATATTTTCCCGTCACGCAGCGTTAACATTACGCCACCTGCCGTTCCGCATGCCGATTGCGGGAACCCCGTGGCCTATGCGGCCAGCAGGTTCCGCAGGACGTAGGGCAGGATGCCGCCATTCTCGAAATAGGCGACTTCGTCCGCCGTCATGATCATCAGGACAAGCGGCAGATCGCCAGTGTGGCCATCCGGATAATGGATGGTGGCGTTCACCTTCATCTTCGGCGTCAGCTTTCCCGAGAGGCCCGGAATGTCGATCGATTCACGGCCGGTGAAACCGTAATCGTTGCGTGTCTTGCCCGCTTCGAAGCAGAACGGCGCGATGCCCATACCGATCAGATTCGAGCGATGGATGCGCTCGAAGCTTTCGGTGATGACGGCGCGGACGCCTTGCAGCTTCGGACCTTTCGCCGCCCAGTCGCGCGACGAGCCGGTGCCGTATTCCTTGCCGCCGACGACGACGGTCTGGAAACCGGCGCTGTGATAGGCCATCGCGGCGTCGAAGATCGACATCTCCTGACCCGATGGATATTGCTCGGAATAGAAGATGGTGTTGCCGCCTTCCTTGCCGCCCATCATCTCATTGCGGATGCGGATGTTCGCGAAAGTGCCGCGCACCATCACTTCATGATTGCCGCGGCGCGAACCGTATGAATTGAAATCCTGCTGGCGGATCTGATGTTCCGACAGATAGACGCCTGCCGGCGACGTCGCCTTGATCGAACCGGCCGGTGAGATGTGGTCGGTGGTGATGCTATCGCCGAACAGCGCCAGGATGCGCGCGCCTTTTACTTCTTCCACTGCCGCGGGCTTCACGCCCATGCCTTCAAAGTAAGGCGGGTGCTTCACATAGGTGGACCCGATGTCCCACTGATAGGTCTGGCCTTTCTTGACCTTGACCTTCTTCCAGTTGGAATCGCCTTCGAACACGTTCGCATAGCGCTTGCGGAACGACGCGGGGGTGACGGCCTTGCGGATCGTCTCGGCGATTTCCTTCGGGCTCGGCCAGATGTCTTTCAGATAGACCGGATTGTTCTTCTTGTCGTAGCCGAGCGGATCTTTGGTAAGATTGACGTTCAGCGAACCGGCCAGCGCATAGGCGACGACCAGCATCGGCGAAGCAAGATAATTGGCGCGCACCTGTTGATGCACGCGGCCTTCGAAGTTGCGATTGCCCGACAGCACGGCGCCGGCGACGAGATCGCCTTCCGTCACCGCGTTGCCTACGGCTTCCGGCAGCGGGCCGGAATTACCGATACAAGTTGTGCAGCCATAGCCGACAAGATCAAAGCCGAGCTTGTCGAGCGCCTTGTTCAATCCGGCCTTCAGCAGATAGTCGGTCACGACCTGCGAACCGGGCGCGAGGGACGTCTTCACCCAGGGCTTCACTTCCAAGCCAAGCTTCACCGCGTTGCGCGCGATAAGACCGGCGCCGATCATCACGTTCGGATTGGACGTGTTGGTGCAGGAGGTGATCGCGGCGATCACGACATCGCCATGACCGATGGTGTAGTCGGTGCCTTCCACCTTCACGCGCTTCTGCGCCTCGTCACCTTTCTTGAACGTGTCGAGCAGCGCGGTAGCGAATTCGCTCGCCGCATCGGAGAGCGCGACGCGGTCCTGGGGACGGCGCGGACCGGCAAGGCTCGGCACAACCGTGTCCAGATCCAGCGACAGCGTGTCGGTGAATACCGGATCAGGTGATTTCTTCGTGCGGAAGAGGCCTTGCGTCTTTGCATACTTCTCGACCAGCGCAACGCGCGCGGCCTTGCGGCCGGTGGCTTTGAGATAGCGGATGGTTTCCGCATCGATCGGGAAAAAGCCGCAGGTCGCGCCATATTCCGGCGCCATGTTCGCGATGGTCGCGCGATCTTCCAGCGCCATTTCGTCGAGACCCGGTCCGTAGAACTCCACGAACTTTCCGACCACGCCCTTCTTGCGCAGCATCTGCGTGACGGTGAG
>JANWJQ010000063.1 GCA_025451875.1 Rhizomicrobium sp. | reverse complement strand
GCGGACGGCTATGTCGCCACCGTCGTGTCCGGCACCATCACCTATCGCGATGGCAAGGAAACCGGCGCGCTCCCCGGCAAGCTCGTGCGCGGCCCGCAAAAGAATTCACCCTCCCCTTGAGGGAGGGTCGAAACGCGAAGCGTTTCGGGGAGGGGGCCTTTCGCAGCAACGGAGCTGACCCCTCCCCGAAAAATTCTCCGTGTCCGCGCGCTGGCGCGCACGAACCTCCGAATTTTGTCGGCCCTCCCTCAAGGGGAGGGCGGGACTCCGTCTTGACCACCAGATAGTTTCAGATGAAACTATTACCGCTTCACGCCCATCAGAAGGAAAAGAATATGGCTGACCTTTGGGAAAACCCGATCGGCACCGACGGCTTCGAATTCGTCGAATACACCGCGCCCGATGTGAACAAGCTGCACCATTTCTTCGAGCAGATGGGCTTTCGCGCGGTCGGCCGCCACCGTTCCAAGAATGTGACGCTGTACCGCCAGGGCGTGAGCAACTTCATCGTCAATGCCGAACCGGGCAGTCACGGTGCGCGTTTCGCCAAGGCGCATGGCCCGAGCGCATGCGCCATGGCCTTCCGCGTGAAGGACGCGGCCTATGCCTACAAGAAATTGCTGGAACTGGGCGCGACGCCGTTTCACCAGAACGCCATCGGCCCGATGGAGCTGAACATCCCCGCCATCGAAGGCATCGGCGGCAGCGCGATCTATCTGGTCGACCGTTATGGCGATCGCTCGATCTACGATGTCGATTTCATCCCGACCGATCCCTCGAAAGGCTTCGAACACGCAGGCGCGGGGCTGACCTATATCGATCACCTCACGCACAACGTGTTCCGCGGCAACATGGACAAGTGGGCGGGCTTCTATGAGAAGCTCTTCAACTTCCGCGAAATCCGCTATTTCGACATTGAGGGCAAGCTGACGGGCCTCAAGTCCCGTGCGATGACAAGCCCGGATGGCAACATCCGCATCCCGATCAACGAAAGCTCCGACGACAAATCCCAGATCCATGAATATCTGGAGGAATACAAAGGCGAGGGCATCCAGCACGTCGCCATGGGCACCGACAATATCTACGAAGCGGTGGAAGCGTTGCGCAAGAAGGGCATCGCCTTCCAGGATACGCCCGGCACCTATTACGACCGCCTCGACAACCGCATCAAAGGCCATGGCGAAGATGTGCCGCGCCTGCGCGCCGATGGAATCCTGATGGACGGCGCGCCGGACGACACGGGCCTGCTGCTGCAGATTTTCACGCAGAACGCCATCGGTCCGATCTTCTTCGAGATCATCCAGCGCAAGGGCAATGAGGGCTTCGGCGAAGGCAATTTCAAGGCGCTGTTCGAAAGCATCGAAGCCGATCAGATCAAGCGTGGCGTGCTGAAGGACACCAACGCGGGAGCGCACTGATGTCTTCCAAGAACTGGATCGAATTTCCGCGCGTCGAAGGGGAAACCTCCAAACAGGCGCACGCCGATCTTCCGGCCGGCACCTATGAGCGCGAAATCGGGCGTGACGGGTTCTTTGGACCCGCGACTCATATCTATCACAAGCATCCGCCGACGGGCTGGACCTCGTTCGACGGCCCGTTGCGCCCGCGCGCCTTCGACGCCGTGAAAGCGGTGGAGAAGGGCGATCCCAACCGGATCATCCCGCTTCTCAGCAATGCCAATTGCAAGATCGACATCTGGCGCTGCCTGGCCTCCATGCCGGCCCTGGCGCGCAACGCCGATGGCGATCTGCTGTTCTTCATCCACGCCGGCGAGGGCGACCTGTTCTGCGATTTTGGCCATCTGCCCTATCGCGAAGGCGATTACATTCTGCTCCCGCGCGGCACGATGTGGCGGTTGGAGACGAAACAGCCCACGACCCTGCTGCGCATCGAAGCCACGAACGGCAGCTACAAACTGCCGGAGCGCGGCATTCTGGGCCCGCATGCGATCTTCGATCCGGCGGCGCTGGAAACACCCAAACTCGATGATGCTTTCCGTTCGCAACGCGACGGTGAGTGGACGGTGAGCGTGAAGCGCCGCGGCGAACTCACGCGGATCACCTATCCGTTCAATCCGCTGGATGCGGTAGGCTGGAAGGGCAATCTCACGGCGCTGAAATTGAACTGGCGCGACATCCGCCCGGTGATGAGCCACCGCTATCATATTCCGCCCAGCGTGCATTCGACGTTTGTGGCCGATCGCTTCGTCGTCTGCACTTTCGTGCCACGGCCCATCGAGAGCGATCCCGGCGCGTTGAAGGTGCCGTTCTATCATTCCAACGACGATTACGACGAAGTAATCTTCTATCATCAGGGCGAGTTCTTCAGCCGCGACAACATCCATCCCGGCATGATGACATGGCATCCCAACGGCTTCACGCACGGCCCGCATCCCAAGGCGTTTGCGGCGGGGCAGAAGGCGGCCAAGACGATGACGGATGAAGTGGCCGTGATGATCGACGCGCGCGATCCGCTGGACATGCTGGAAGCGGCCGAAGGCACGGAAGATCGCGGCTACGCCGACAGCTGGAAGCCCAAGGCATGAAACTCGCATCGCTCAAGAGCGGGCGCGATGGCGCGCTGGTCGTGGTTTCGCGCGATCTCACCCGCTGCCTGCCCGTCGCGCATGTCGCCATGACGCTGCAACACGCGCTCGATCACTGGGATGAAGCGTCGCTCACGCTGATGCGCATCTACGATCTTCTGAACGAGGGCCATGTCGAAGGCGAGCGGCCCTTCGATCCAAAAGCCTGTGCCTCGCCCTTGCCGCGGGCCTACCAATGGGCGGACGGGTCGGCCTATGTCACGCATGTGGAGCTGGTGCGCAAAGCGCGCGGCGCGGAAATGCCACCGAGCTTCTGGACCGATCCCCTGATGTATCAAGGCGGTTCGGATTCCTTCATCGGTCCCTGCGATCCGATCCTCGCGGCCGATGAAGCCTGGGGCATCGATTTCGAAGGCGAAGTCGCAATCATCACAGATGACGTGCCGATGGGCACCGATGCTATGCATGCGGGGCATCACATCAAGCTGCTGATGCTGGTGAACGACGTCAGCCTGCGCAATCTGATCCCGGCGGAGCTCGCCAAGAATTTCGGCTTCTTCCAGTCCAAACCCGCCAGCGCGTTTTCGCCGGTAGCGGTGACGCCGGACGAGCTGGATGGCGCATGGAAAGACGGCAAGGCGCATTTGCCGCTGGCCGTCACTTACAATGGCAAGCTCTTCGGTCATCCCGATGCGGGCGTGGACATGACGTTCTCGTTCCCGCAGCTCATCGCGCACGCTGCCAAGACGCGGGCGCTGGTGGCCGGCTCCATCGTGGGGTCGGGAACGGTGTCGAACAAAAGCGGCAATGTCGGTTCGGCGTGCCTCGCGGAAAAGCGCACGCTGGAAACCATCGAAAGCGGCAAGCCGGTCACGCCGTTCATGAAATTCGGCGATCGCATCCGCATCGAGATGTTCGATACGGACGGAAAATCCATCTTCGGCGCTATCGACCAGCAGGTGAAGAAGTATGAGTGATTTCGCGCTCTACGGCTATTTCCGCTCTTCCGCCGCCTTCCGCGCGCGCATTGCGCTGAACCTGAAAGGCATCAAGCCGGAACTGCGCTTTGTCCATCTGCTGCGCAATGGCGGCGAGCAGCACACGCCGGAATATAAGGCGTTGAACCCGCAGGAGCTGATTCCCGCGCTGGTGCATGACGGGCACACGATCACCCAATCGTTGGCGATCATCGAATATCTGAATGAGATCGTGCCGGAACCGCCGCTTCTGCCAAAGGGCGCCTATGGCCGCGCGCGCTGCCGCGAGATTGCCTATGTCGTCGCCTGCGATATCCATCCGGTGAACAATCTGCGCGTCGGCCGCTACATCAAGAAAACTTACAACACGCAGGATGAAGATGTGTTCGCGTGGCAGCGGCACTGGATCGAAGTAGGCTTCGACGCCATCGAGAAAATGCTCTCGTCTTCGAAGGAAACCGGAAAGTTCTGCCACGGCGAGGTGCCGACCATCGCTGACATCTGCCTCATTCCGCAGGTTGCAAACGCGCGCCGCGTGAATCTGGATATCGCGCGCTGGCCGACCATCGCGCGTATCGAAGCGCATGCGCTCTCGCATCCGGCGTTCGATGCCGCGCTGCCGAAGAACCAGCCCGATGCCGAATGATGTCAAGACGCTGGAGCACATGACGCTCGATCTGGATCACTTCCTGCCTTACCGGTTGTCGATCCTGTCCAATCGCGCGTCGGATGCCATCGCGCGGCACTATTCGGATCGCTTCGGCCTGTCCGTGCCGGAATGGCGTGTGATGGCGGTGCTGGGGCAGACACCGGGCATGTCGGCGCGCGATGTGGCGCAGCGCACGGCCATGGACAAGGTACAGGTCAGCCGCGCGGTTGCGTCGCTGGTGGACGCGCGCCGCGTGAACCGCGAAGGCGACGAAACCGATGGCCGTGTTACGCGACTATCGCTGACAGCCAAGGGGCAGGCGATCTATGACGAGGTCGTGCCGCTGGCGCTGCATCTGGAAGAAGTGTTCCTCGCAGCGCTCACGCCGGACGAACGCAAAACACTGAACCGGCTGATGGACAAGCTGACCGACCGGATCAGCCATCTGCACGTCATTCCCGGACAATCAGAATAGCCAGCGCTTTCGGGCCATGCGCGCCCAACTCCAGCGTCTGCTCGATGTCGCCGGTGCGCGACGGGCCGGTCACGAAATTGATCGTGTGCGGCAGCGCGCCGTTCGCCTTGATGCGCGCGATCACGTTTTCCAAGTGCGGAACGATGTCGGACGCGCGCAGCACCGCAATCTCGAAACCGGCCCGGAAATGCCACGACGCGGGATTTCCCGGCGCGGCGGGATAGGCGAGTGTCCCGGTCTCCGCGATGGCGAAGGGCGCGGTGGTAAGTGTCGCGTCATCCGGTCCTGGCGGCGTGCGTTTCAGGGTGAGAGATGGAAGCTCGGGTGAGAACGCACCCGGCGCGATATGAATTTCGGCGGGAAGGTTCTTGCCGCGCAAAAGATCGGCAACCGCGCCAGAGATTTCATCCGCACTGTTCAGGACGCGCACATCGGCATCCACGATCCGCACGCGCTCTGCAAACATCGACACGAGGTCTGCTTGCGGCGGGGGCGGCACATATTGCACGGGACGCGGTGCGCTTTTGATACGCCGGTCGCGGAGTGTGTGCAGAATATCGTCTCGCGCGCTCATCGCCGCGCCTTCCACAATGCGTGGAACGTCTTGCCTTGCGGCGCGGGCAGGTCGCGCGCGGCGAACCAGCCGTGGGGGAGCGGCAATGCCGCGATATGTCCACGCTGGCCGCCGATCGTTTTCAGGAACCGCGCGGCGACGCCGGTGGCGAAGCGATAAAGCGCAGGCCGCTTGGCGAAGAAGGCCCAGATGCCGAGGCCAGCCACGAAACTCTTGGGCGCCAGTCCGCTCGCATATTCGCGCGCGCGCCAGTGGCGCATGATCGTGGGCAGCGGAATTTTCACGGGGCACACTTCCGCGCAGCGGCCGCAGAAGGTGGAGGCATTGGCGTGATGCGCCGCCTGTTCGACACCCATCATGCCGGGATTGAGCGCCGCGCCAATGGGGCCGGGATAGGTTGCGCCATAGGCGTGACCACCCACCGCGCCGTAAATCGGGCAATGGTTGAGGCAGGCGGAACAGCGAATGCAGCGCAACACCTCTTCTGCTTCCGTGCCGATCAGACGCGAACGGCCATTGTCCACCAGCACGACATGGAAGTTCTTCGGACCATCGCCGTCTGACGGCCCCAACATCACCGACACATAAGACGAAATATCCTGTCCTGTGGCCGAGCGTGTGAGCAGGCGCAGCAGCACCGCGGCGTCATCCAGATTGGCGCAAACCTTCTCGATGCCGGTGAGGACGATATGTGTCTTCGGCAGAAGCCGCGTGAGATCGCCATTGCCTTCATTGGTGACGATAATGGCCGCGCCTTCCTCGGCGGTGAGGAAGTTCGCGCCGGTGATGCCCGCATCCGCCGCTTCGAATTGCGCGCGCAGAAGCTGGCGTGCTTCGCCGACCAGCGCCTGCCGTTCATCCAGATTGCGCGCGGGGTCGAGCGCGGTGTGCGCCTCGCGGAATGTCTGCGCCACCTGTTCCTTATGCAGATGGAAGGCCGGGGCGATGATGTGGCTGGGTGGCTCGTTGCGCAGCTGGATGATGTATTCGCCCAGATCGGTTTCGACCGGGATCAGCCCGTTCGCTTCGAGGAACGGATTGAGCGCGATCTCCTCGCTCACCATGGACTTGCCCTTGGTGACGGTTTTCGCACCGGCATCTTTCAATATGCCGAGGATGATTTCGCGTGCGTCTTTCGCATCGCGCGCCCAATGCACCTTGCCACCGCGCGCGGTGACGCCGCGCTCGAATTGCTCCAGTAGTGTATCCAGATGGGTGAGGGAAAAATCGCGGATGGCGCGGCCCTGTTCACGCAACGCTTCCCAGTCGCCACCAAAGCGCTCGATGGCGAGCGCGCGATTGGCGCCGAAATGCGTCTTCAGCCGGCCCAGCGCCGTCTTGAGGCCCGCGTCGGCGAGGGCAGTCCTGGAGGCGGCCGGAAAATTGCGCGGATCTTGCGTCACGGCTCGCCCAGTGCCGGATCGTCCATGCCCGCCAGCACTTCCGCG
Organism: Rhizomicrobium sp.; assembly: GCA_025451875.1. Taxonomy (GTDB): domain Bacteria; phylum Pseudomonadota; class Alphaproteobacteria; order Micropepsales; family Micropepsaceae; genus Rhizomicrobium. Next base: position 2,480 of record JANWJQ010000063.1, on the reverse strand, counting down.
ATATGGCGAACTTTCACCGGCCGGCCCTGCCGCTCCATGCGTCCGGCCAGATGCAGCAGGCAGCCAAGATCGGGGCCGACAAGAAGCTCTGCGCCTGTGGAGCGGATATCGGCGATCTTGTCGTCGGCCATGCGCTCGGAAATTTCGGGATATTTGACGCTGAACAATCCACCGAAGCCGCAGCACACTTCCGGCTCTTTCATTGCGGCGAGCGTAAGCCCCTTCACACTGTTCAGAAGCTGCCGCGGCTCGTCTTTCACCTTCATCTCGCGCAGCGAGGAACAGGATGTGTGATAGCAGGTGCGCGCCTCGCAATGTGCCGAGACCTTTTTCATTCCGCGCACATTCACCAGAAACGAAATAAGTTCATGTGTCTTTGCCGCCAGCGCCTTCGCGCGCGGAAGATAAGCGGGGTCGTCGCGCAACGCCTCGGTGTAATGTACCTTGATCATCCCACCGCAGGAGCCGGACGGCGCGACCACATAATCGAATCCTTCGAAGGCATCGATCACCGCGCGCGCCAGCGCGGCGGCATCCTTGTCCGCGCCGGAATTCCATGCGGGCTGGCCGCAGCAGGTCTGTGTTTCGGGAACGATGACCTCGCAGCCGGCCTCTTCGAGAAGCTTCACCGCCGCGAAGCCGACGGAAGGCCGCATCAGATCGACAAGACAGGTGACGAAAAGGCCGACGCGCGGCTTGCTGGTCATTTCTTATGTTTTGCGCGTTTGCGCCTGTGCGGCAAGCCTTGGCCCAAGGCATAGGTGGCTTCACGCAGCACGTTCATCAGCTGCTGGCGGTCTTCGATCTTTGCCAGCGCCTCAAACGGGATCACATCGCCCACGCGCACCACCACCTCGCCGCCGATGCTGTCATGCACTTCCTTGAACAGCAGGGAGAGCCGCAAGGTCATGGAAAGGTGGCTGGCGAGCTGGAACAGGCGGCTGTTCTGGCCCGCAAAGAACACCGGCACGACCGATGCCTTGCCCTGCGAAATCAGCCGCGCCGTCAGGTTCTTCCACTCGGCATCCACGGCGCGCTTGTCCCAGAGCTTGGGCGTGGTGGAAACGCCGCCGGCGGGAAACACGATGAGGCAGCCGCCGTTCAGAAGATGATGCTTCGCCGCCGCACGGGATTTGAGGTTCGTCTGCAGTGCCGCCTCGGTCTCCGTGAAATCGACCGGGAGCAGGAATTCCCTCACCTCATCGGCGCGGTTCAGCACCGCATTGGTGAGGATGCGGAAATCGCCACGCACGCGATTGACCAGATGGCAGATGATGACGCCGTCCAGCACGCCGAACGGATGGTTGGCGACGAAGACCAACGGCCCCGCTTTCGGCACGCGCGCCAAAGCGTCTTCGTTCGTCGCGACATGCAGATCCAGAAGCCGGATCGCCAGATCCCAGAAGCTTTCGCCGGGCAGGCGGCGCGAGAAGCGCTCGTCATAGAGCGATTTCAGGCGCGGCTGGCCCGTCATCCGCTCGATCATGCGGATGATGAATCGTTTCAGCCGTGGATCGCCGGCTTCGGCATAGGAGAAGGTGTCGGCAGCGCCGTCCATGATTTGTGCAGTCTAGCGGGCGCGCCCGGCCGGTTGAAGCTAGGCGGGCGTTTCCCGAAGCGAAAATCCGCCTTTGCCCAGCGCCGCGCGCAGAATCAGGTAGAGCAGGAAACCGATGGGGCCGAACAAAAGCGTCACAATCAGGCAGGGGATCACGGCCAGGTGCGGAACGCCGCGGCGCTGCGCGTCCCGCGTCTCCCACGCGCCTATGAAGAGATCGAACACCAGATAGTGAATCCACCCCGCCGTCGCCGCCACCGGTGATGAAAAGAACGCCATCACGCCATGCAGCGAGGTGAAGCTTCCGTCCGCCGCCCCTTCGCCCATGAACACGCGCACGATGAGCCAGGTATAAGTGAGGCCGATCGCGACCGGAACGACCATCGAATTCACCAGAAAATCCGTGCCCTTCCAGCGCGGCGCCACGATCAACAGCAGCCAGAAAAGGATGATGCCGCGATTGGCGATCAGAAAGATGACGTCCGGCGACAGTGCGCTCATTTTGGGAAGCGCTTTTTCAGCCACGCGATCATGGCGGCGCTGGTTTCTTCCGGATGTTCCTGCTGCGTCCAGTGCCCGCATTTCTTGATGAGCACTTTTTCCAGATCCGGCACGAAGCGTTCCATGCCTTCGGCCATCGCCGGCGACAGCACCACATCGTCTTCCGCCATGATCATCAGGCCAGGCACATGCACGCGCTGCTCCATCGTGCCGCTTTCCACCCAGTTGCGGGTGAAATTGCGATACCAGTTGATGCCGCCGGTGAAGCCCGTCTTCTCGAAGGTGTCGATGAAAAATTGCAGCTCTTCCTTCGGCATCACCAATTCGCCGGGCCACAGGCTCTCATCCGATTGCAGTGCATGGACGAGTTCGAGGTTGCGCTGTTCCTGCGGCAGCTTTGCGTATTCCGCCGCCGTCGGGC
>JANWJQ010000062.1 GCA_025451875.1 Rhizomicrobium sp. | reverse complement strand
GGTTTAAGGCACCGGTCTTGAAAACCGGCGGGCCTTCACGGGTCCCGTGAGTTCGAATCTCACCCCATCCGCCAGCCGCAATTCTCGCTCAGCGTCCTGTCGTTTTCGCGCCGCCCGCCGCCGCGATGGCGATCGCCGGCGCGAGAGGCGTTTCGTACTGCTTGTATTCGGGCACCTGATCCATGCGCACGAATTTGTAACCCTCTTCCACCAGCGCCGGAACGATCGCGGCAACCAGTTCGGGTGACTGGTGATGGACGCAGTGCATCAGTACGACGCCGCCATTTTTGCGGCGGATCTCCCGCAGATAGCCTTTCGCGCAGGTATCGGCATCCCAATGGCGATGCCAGCAATCCCAGTCCGCCGAACTGAGAATGTAGCCATCTGAACTCATCGCGATCTCGCCGCCGATATCCCAGTAAACCGGACCGACATAATTTCTCAGCACTGGATCGGCATCGAGCACCGCCGCATGTTGCGGACGCCAGGAGCCGTATGGCGCGCGGAAGTAGAACTTCGCGTTCGCCGGCATGAGCGGACGAATGTAATTGTCCACGTCGCGGATCTGCGCAATGAGCATCTCCGGATGCCGGACATATTTCTTCCCCAGCAAGGCATGCGTTGCGCTGTGGTTCGCAAGCAGATGTCCCTCGGCCGCGATGCGCGCCAGAACGCTCGGATAGGCGTGTGCCATCCTCCCAACGATGAAGAACGTCGCTTTGATATTTTGCGCCTTCAGCGCGTCCAGCACGCCAGGCGTGTTCGCATTGGGGCCGTCATCAAAAGTGAGCGCGACCGTGTGGGTGCCTCGCAGACCGGAATGGAAAATGTTTTTTGTCTGGAAATAGGCGATCTGGTCCTGCGCCGATGGACGGACCGGATCGGCCCAAACAGCCCCGGTGACGCAAACCAGCGTCAGCGAAACTGCCGCTGCAAATCGCAAAAAACGCATGCCAGAACACCCCGTTGCCGGTGGAAAGCTTAGGCAAAGCGGGCCTTTGCCGCAAGCTTCTCAGCGTTAAGGTGAACATTGTCGTTCTACGGACAGTTAGAGGCCAACGGCTCTCTTTTGGGCAGCATCCAGCTTGGCGAGGCGCACCGGCAACTCTCGGATACGCGTCCCGGTGGCCGCAAATATCGCATTGGTGAGAGCCGGCGCCACAGGCGGGACGCCAGGCTCTCCGGCTCCGCCAAGCGGTGCGCCGCTTTCGACGATCGTAATATCGATCTGGGGACAATCCGCGATGCGAAGGACATCATAATCCGGGAAGTTCGCTTGCTCGACGGCACCTTTGTCGATGGTGATCGTTCCATTTAGCGCCGCGCTGAGGCCGAAGATAATACCGCCCTCTATCTGCGCGAGCAGACCATCAGGATTGACGGCACTTCCGCAATCTACCGCAGTCGTCACCCGGTCAACCTTCACCGTTCCGCCCGGCGCGATGGTGACTTCGACGACGTGCGCGACAATAGTTTGGAAGGCTTCGAATATCGCCACGCCACGCCCTTTTCCTGCTGGCATCGGGCTTCCCCACCCTGCCTTTTCGGCGGCCGTCTTCAGCACGGTGTAGTGCCGGGGTGAGTTTTTGAGCAGCGAGAGACGGTAGGCGACAGGGTCTGCTTTTGCCGTGTGAGCCAGCTCATCGATAAAGGATTCAACAAAAAATCCATGCCATGACGCTTCGACGCTTCGCCATGGACCGGTGGGCACATGTGTCTTCACCTGTGCCGCACCAATCGCCTGGTTGGGAATGCCGTAGACGATGTGTGCTTCCGGATTTGCGCCCTCATCGCCCACATAGTCGTTCACCCATGCGACAGGCATTCCCTTGCCATCCAATGTTGCGCGGAAGCGGCTCATGACATTTGGACGGTAGAAATCGTGCTGCATGTCCTGTTCGCGCGTGAAGATCAGTTTCACGGGCGTACCCGGGGTCGCCATGGCTGTGCGCACGGCATATTCGAGGAAATTGAAGAGCCCAGGCAGGCGCCGCCCGAACCCGCCTCCCAATGGCTGCAGGTGAAATTTCACCTGGTCCATCGAAAGCCCGGCAACCTTTGCGCAGTATCCGCGCGCTCCAAGTCCGTCTTGTGTACCTGCCCAGACTTCCAGCGTGCCATCGCGGCCATAGAGTGCAGTGGCGTTCACCGGTTCCATCGCCGCATGCGCCAGATAAGGGACGTGATAGGTGGCCTCGATCAGCGATCCTTGTGAAAGCGCGGCCGCGCCGTTTCCAATTTTCAAATCCGACTTGAGGTTGTCGCCTTTCAGCGCATTCACGCGCGTCGTCGTGATATCGGCGGAGCTGATAGACCCGCTGGCACCATTGTCGAACACCGGGTTGAGCGCCGCCGCGGCATCGCGCGCGCGCCAAAAGCGATCCGCAACAACGACCACCGCGTCGTCGAGCTGCACGATCTTCTGAACGCCGCGCATCTTCGACACTTCGCCCACCGAAACAGCTTTCAATCTGCCACCAAAGACAGGCGAAATGCGGATAGCGGCATACATCATGCCAGGCTGTTTCACATCGAGCCCATAATTGGTGGTCCCATCGACTTTCTTCGGAATATCGATGCGGGGTATGGATTTTCCGACCAGCGTGTATCGGGATTTCTGCTTCAGCGCCGGGTTGGACGATGGCGAATAAGCCGCCGCATCGCTTGCCAATTCGCCATAACCGAAACTCTTGCCGCTGGCAGCGTGAATAACGCGGTGGTTCTGGGTTGAGCATTCAGAGATCGCCACGTTCCAGCGTGTGGCGGCTGCTTTTATCAGCATCTCGCGGGCAGCGGCTCCTGCGACGCGCATCGCATTGACACCGGTGAAGCGCACCGCTGCTGATCCGCCGGTAATCTGCGGGACATAACCAACTCCGGGGACCGTGAGGTTCGCCGCCATGAAGCGAAATGTGGTTGCCGCCATGCCTTTCAGGAAGGTTGGCACCTGCTGACCGTTAAGTGCGAAACCTTCGATCATCGCGCCATTGGCGAAATCCACATCGGCAGGCGCCGCTTCGACATGGACCTTATTCCAGTCAGCGTCCAACTCCTCCGCCGCCATCTGCGGGAGAGACGTATAGATTCCCGTCCCCATGTCGCAATGGGGAATGACAACCGTGATGGAATCGTCCCGAGCGATCTTGATCCAATTGTTGACGAACTTTTCGCCTGGTTTGCTATCGAGTTTATCGATCCGGCCAATCCGGCCGCTTGGCCAAAGTGCATAGCCGATAACGAGTGCTCCGCCGGCACCGAGGCCGCCCAGCAGCACCATCCTGCGTGTCGATGTCATAGGATCAGGCCTTTGCCAGATCGCGCACGGCGGCGCGGATTCGCGGATAGGTTCCGCAACGGCAGATGTTCGTGATCGCGCCGGCGAGATCATCGTCGCTAGGGTGAGGATTGGCTTTGAGAAGCGCGCTGACCGCCATGATCATACCGGACTGGCAATAACCACATTGGGGCACCTGATGCTCGATCCATGCCTGCTGAACGGGCGTCAGGCCTTCGGCGCTCAGACCCTCGATGGTGGTGATCTCCGCGCCGACCACCGACGAAACCGGCATCACGCAACTCCGTTGTGCTTCACCGTTGACATGCACGGTGCATGCACCGCATTGGGCGATACCGCAGCCGAACTTCGTTCCGGTGAGTCCAATTTCGTCCCGAATGACCCAGAGCAATGGCGCGTCCGGCTCCACGTCCAAGTCATGACTAACGCCGTTCACCTTTAGTCGAATTGTCATCGCTCACCCCGTTAGCCGCTAGTCGAATCCTAGCATAGCCCGTCGCGCTTGGCATTTTGCACTGCAGTGCCGCTAGTTTCAGCCCCCATGGTCCACGCCGGTCGGTCACCCCATTTCTGCATAACTTTTCATATTGTCTCACGCCCTTGTGACGCCACATTCCCTAGCAATTACAGGCACCTTAGGGACGCGGTGATTTGCCGGTGAGGGAGCGATGCGGGCACTGACTGCGATCAGCATTAAGAATCCGGCTGCGGTGGCGGTCGGTGTGGCTGTCACAATTCTCTTCGGCGTGTTCGCGCTGGAGGCGCTTCCGGTGCAGCTCTTTCCGGATATCGATCGGCCGACCATCGGTGTCGAAACCGATTGGCGCTCCGAGACGCCGCGCGAGACGGAATCGCAAATCGTTCAGCCCGAAGAAGATGTGCTGCAAGGCATTCCAGGCCTTCAGGAAATGGATGGCTTCGCCAACAATGGTGGCGGCTACATCCAGCTGACCTTCGCGCTCGGCACCGACATGAACAGCACGCTCGTGGACGTGGTCGGGCGGCTCAACCGCGTGCCGACCCTGCCACAGGATGCGCAGAAGCCATTTATCCAGCTTGCCAGCACGCAGAACGCGAATGCGACGCTGCTGTACGTGTTCATGCAGAAGCTTCCGGGGAATACGCGCGACGTAAACGACTACACGCAGTTCCTGAAGGATGTTGTGCTGCCCCGGCTACAGGCCGTTCCGGGGGTGGGAAGCGCGCAGATCAATTCCAACGGTGGCACTGATGAGCTCGATATCGTTTTCGATCCGATGCGAACCGCGCAGCTGGGAATCCAGATTCCGAAAGTGGCGCAGCAGATCAGCGGATCGGAGGATGTTTCCGGCGGCACGATCGATGTCGGGCGCAGAAGCTACAGCCTGGAATACCGCGGCCGTTACTCGGTCGCACAGCTGAAAAATCTTGTGCTCGAATGGCGCGATGGCAAGCCGGTTTATCTGGGCGACATCGCCAACGTTCATATCGGCCGAAGTAAAGAACAGGGCTTCGCCTATCAGAACGGCAATCCTGCCCTTGGCATTCAGATATTCCGGGCGACGGGCGCCAACGTTCTGGCAACGGTGAATGCCGTAAAAGACGAGTTGCAGAAGATCAATGACGGCCCCGCGAAAGAGCAAGGCGTCACGCTGCAATATTCGTTCGACCCTTCGCACTTTATCAACCAGGCGGTTGGCATGGTCACATCCGATCTGCTGGTGGGCATTCTGCTCGCAGTGGGCGTGCTGTGGTTCTTTATGCGGGAGTTGCGCGGCACGCTGATCATTTCGTCTGCCATCCCGATATGCCTTTTCGCCGTGGTGATACTGCTCAATCTCGCCGGCCGCACGCTTAATGTGATCTCTCTGGCGGGCCTGGCCTTCGCCACCGGCATGGTTCTCGACGCCGCCATCGTGGCTTTTGAGAACATTCTCCGATTGCGAGAGCGCGGCATGCCTGCCGTGGAAGCCGCGCAGGTGGGCACCGATCAGGTGTGGGGCGCGCTGCTTGCCTCCACCGCGACCAACGTTGCGATCTTCGTGCCGGTGATCTTCCTGAAGGACGTCGAAGGCCAGCTTTTCGCCGACCTGTCGCTGACGATCGCTTTTGCCGTGTTCTGCTCTCTGTTCGTGGCGATCACGGTCATCCCTGTCACATCGGCGCTATTCCTGAAGACCCGGCCGAAGGTGGCGGAACTGTCCAATGTCTGGCATCGCATCACAAATGTGGTGATGGATCTCACTGATACATCGCGCAAGCGCCAATACTGGATTGGTGGCCTTATCCTCGGCTCGATCGTGGGGACATGGCTGCTGTTGCCGCCGCTGCATTATCTTCCGCAAGTTAAGCGGGCGGCCATTGACGGCTTCATTCAGCTTCCGACCGCCATGACCGTCGACGCGGTGGACAAGGAAGTCGCTCGTCCGATCATCGAAAGGCTGACGCCCTACATGAAGGGCGAGAAGCAGCCCAAGCTGCTAAACTACTACGTGAAGATGAACGGCCCCGGAAACATGGACATGGCCGTTCGCGTGCCCAACGACGAGGACTTTCCTGAACTAGAAAAGATCGTGCGCACGGATGTGATCAAGGATCTGGGAGATGCGCAGGCCTTCGCCCAGATGGGATCCCTGTTTGGTGGCTTCGACGAAGGCGGCGGCATCTCCATTGCGGTTCAGTCGAACGACGAGAAGGCGATGCGCGCCGCGGCGAAGAAGGGATACGATCTTCTCACCAAGCGGTTCCCCGAGGGCGTTATCAACACCAATCCGGGACTGGATTACGATCAGCCCCAGATGAAGATGACGCCGGATGATCGCTCCATCGCCGAGGTTGGATGGACGCGGCCCGATGTTGCGTCCCTCACGCAGGCATTTGGCGAAGGCCTTTATGTCGGGCAGCGCTACGATGGCGCTCGCCAGCTTTATCTCATCCTGAAGTCGCAACCACTCACCTCGCCCGACGCGGTCAGCAATGTGCCGGTCGCGACGCCCAGCGGCGGGATCGTTCCTTTCGATCATTTGGTCTCGATCCAGCGGACATTGGCATCGACGGGCACGTTCCGCCTCAATCGCCGCCGCACCTTCGCGCTGAACCTGCAACCGCCTCGCGGCATGGCGTTGCAGGACGTCATGCAGATCGTGAAGACCGAGATCGAACCGCAGATTCGCAAGATGCTACCGGCGGACGGCACGATCACTTACGGCGCCGCAGCGGACCATCTCAGCAATGCGCTGTGGAGCATGGGTAAGAACTTTGGTTTGGCCGTTCTGCTGCTCTTCCTGATCATGGCGGCGCTGTTCAAATCGGTCTGGGATTCGGCCATCGCTACCATTGCCCTGCCCCTCGGCACGGTCGGCGGCATGGCAGCGTTGCGATTGCTGGGCCTGTTCGTATTCCAGCCCCTCGATCTCATTACCATGATCGGATTCATCATCGTGCTGGGCCTTGTGGTGAACAACACGATCCTGCTTGTCGCGCGCACGCGCCAGGCGGAAGCCGAAGGCATGTCGCGCGTGGATGCGGTGCGGTCGAGCCTGGAGACGCGCCTGCGCCCGATCTTTTCAAGCACACTGACAGCGGTGTTCGGGATGTTGCCGCTGGTGCTTATTCCGGGACCGGGCGCGGAAGTGTATCGGGGCCTTGGCGCGGTTATCGTAGGCGGGCTGCTGGTGAGCCACATATTCACGTTGATACTCATGCCGGCGTTGCTGCGCCTCGGCGAGAAGCCGCAACTGGCCTATCGTGAGCCGATCACGCCGGACAACACAACTTTGCAAGCAGCCTGAAGGGCAAAAATAATGAAGTGGAGCGCATTGTTCGGGACGGCGGTCGTGGCGGTGGTTCTTACCCCTGCGATCGCGCAACAGGCGCCGGGACCGGCACCATCGGTCACGGTCTTCACCGCGCGAATGCAGCGCATGGCGCCAAATATGGGACTGCCGGGAACGGTTGTGTCGCGCAACGATTCCAAACTGGCATCCGAGGTGGAGGGACGCGTCGCCTGGGTCGCCGAAGTGGGCACGGCCGTTAAACAGGGCGATGTCGTTGCCAAGATCGACAGCGATGTCATTGGGCTTCAACTTACATCAGACCGAGCCAACTCGGCCCGCCTTGCCGCGCAACTCAGCTACGACCGTGGTCAGGCCGAACGCATGCAGAAGCTTTTTGCGATGAACGCCATCGCCAGGAGCACGCGCGATCAAGCCGTCTCGACCCGCGATATGGACGCTGCCGCGCTGGCGCAGGCACAGGCAGCCCAGAAGCGCTCGCAATACCAGTTCGACCACAGCCAGATCCGCGCGCCTTTCCCTGGCCGCGTGGTCGCACGTCTCATCAACGCCGGCGAATATGCGGCGGCCGGCAAGGATATCGTACGGCTCGTCGAGACGGACGCCATCGAGGTCAGCACGCAGATTCCGATCGACTCTTCTCGCTTCCTGCACGAGGGCCAGACGGAAATCGTCATGATCCAGAACAAGCCGGTCACCGGCACGGTGCGCGCGGTCGTTCCGGTCGGCGATATCGCAAGCCGCACGCTGGAGATTCGTCTGACGCTGCCAGCGAACTCCGCGTATGTGGGCGACGCGGCGAAGGTGCTGATTCCATCCGCGCAGCCACGCAATGTGCTGGCGGTGCCGCGCGATGCGCTTATCCTGCGCGAGGAAAACACTTACATCTTCAAGGTGGACAAAAAGAACGTCGCGACCCGCGTTGCCGTCGAAACCGGCGCGGAAGATGGCGCAATGGTCGAAGTGAAGGGCATGGTCGCGCCCGGCGATCATGTGATCGTGCGCGGTGGCGAACGGCTTGAACAGGGACAGAAGGTTCACCCCATCGCGAGTTCCTGAATTCGGTTATCATGGCGGCTGCTGAAGAAAGAGCCGCCATGATCAAGCTGACATTCTGCCTTCACCGCCTGCCCGGCCTGAGCCGCGAGGCATTCCAGGACTACTGGTTCAACACGCATGCGCCGCTGGTGGCCAAGCACAGCAAGGTGCTGCGTATTCGCCGCTATGTGCAGATGCATTCGGTCACGAACGGCTTCAATGACGTGATCCGCGCGAGCCGCGAAGCGCCGGAGATGTATGACGGGGTTGCCGAACTTTGGTGGGATTCGATGGACGATCTCGCCGCGCCGCCGACGCCGGAGAGTCTGGCAGCGGGTCTGGCTCTGCTGGAAGACGAACGCAAATTCATCGACCTGCACCGCTCGCCGCTATTCATCGGCGAGGAGAAGGTCATCTTCTCCTCGCGCCGTGCTTAGCGAGGTATCGCTTGGCCAGCGCAATGTTGCGCCGGTTGGACTTGAAACTGACGTCGAACATGTCGCCCAGGATCGGCACTGCGCCAACCACCGTATCGAGCGCCACGTTCCAAACCATGCGCGTCTTCACCCAAGGCGACAGGCCCAGTTCCGATGCACGTGAGATCAGATAGAAACTGATTAATGCTGAGATCAGGTCGCCCGCGATGGGCACAAGGCCGATAACCCCATCGAGGCCGAAGCGGATATTCGTCCCCGGGATCACAAAGCGCGAATCCAGAAGGTCAGCCAACCATTCCAATTGCACCAACTGTTCATCCGCCGAGAGCTTTCCCGGTGGGATGATTTCGATCTTCGGCGTGGTCACGGCGCGCATGGGTGCCCAACGGTACAGAAGCTTTCGGAGTTCCGCATCAGATATCGGCGTAACAGCGGACTTCATCCGCCCCGCCGGGCGTGGTGATGGCGCCGTCGCGCGCCGGTCCCACATTCCTGGCGTACCGCGCCAGTGCGCCGGATTTGAACGATGGCGCTTTCGGCTTCCAGGCTTTGCGACGCTCGGCGAGTTCCGTGTCCGACACTTCGACATCCATAGTGCCCTTGTCGGCATCGATGGTGATGATGTCGCCGTTCTTCAGCAGTCCGATGGGGCCGCCATCCATCGCTTCAGGACCGACATGGCCGACGCAGAGGCCGCGTGTGCCGCCGGAGAAACGGCCATCGGTGATGAGCGCGATGTTCTCGACGCCCTGCCCG
>JANWJQ010000061.1 GCA_025451875.1 Rhizomicrobium sp. | reverse complement strand
GCGATGCGCAACCGCGCGAGCCTGCGCCATCTGGTATGGGTCGGCGCCTTTGCCGCGCTGTTGTTGCTCCCGGTGCTGGCACTTCTCCTCCCCTCGCAAATTCATTTCACCGTGGCGTCCGCGCCGGTGGTTTCAGCCGTGCCTGTCGTGCCGGATGCGGATATCGGTCCCGACATCGCTTCGGTGTCCGCGCCGTCATTCCACATCGACATGACGGCCGTCGCGACGGCGATCATCGCGTTGTGGTTGACGGGCGTTCTGATCATCGCGTTGCGCGGGCTTGTCGCCGTGTTCGGATTGCGCGCGCTGGAGCGCCGCAGCCGCGTGCATGCTTTCGAAAAATCCGTGCTGCCGGATCTGGGGCAGCGCACCGAAATCCGCGTAGCGGATGCGCCGAACGGATTGGGCCCGATCACCTGGGGCCTGTTCCGGCCGGTGATCCTGTTGCCATTTCCGGCGCTGTTCTGGACGCCCGAGCGCCTGCAATCGGTGTTGCTGCATGAAGCGGCGCATATTCGCCGCCATGACAGCGTGAGCCAGATGCTCTCGCTGCTGGTCTGCGCGCTCTATTGGCCCAATCCGCTGGTGTGGCTGGCGGCGCGTTCGCTGCGCAGCGAAGCGGAGATCGCCGCCGACGATCAGGTGATCGCCGCGGGCATGCGGCCGTCGTCCTATGCCGGCGAGTTGCTGCAGCTTGCCTCCGAATTCCGCTCGCGCCAACCGGCACTGGCGGGCATGCCGCTCTTCATGGCCGCGCCCTCCGCGCTGGAAGCGCGCGTGAAGTCTGTGCTGGCGCCAGCCCAATTGCGATCGGGCGTGACTTCCATGGACGTTCTCAAGATCGGCGGTATCGCGATCCTGTCGGCCGCCGCGCTGACCTTCGCGCGTCCTTCTTTCGCGCAGGAAGAAACCGCGCCGCCCGCATCGCCGGCACCCGCCGTCGAGAGCGCTCCGCTTCCCGCACCCGTGACACCGGTCGCGCAAGCGTCACCCGCAACACCGGCGCCTGCGGCGTCACCAGCGACGCCACCCACACAAGCGGAACGCGCGGCGCCCGCCGCGCCGGCAACACCCGTCGCCGAAGCCGACGCTGCCCGCCCCTACATCAAGATCAGCCGCAGCGAGCGCACGGTTCACGGCCACAAGGTTCGTCACGTCTCGATCGATGTCGATACGCGTGGCGCAACCCCCGAAGAGCTGGAGCGCATGCGTCCCGAGATCGCGCGTGCGGAAGCCGAAGCGCGCAACGCGCGACAGGCGATGCTGCAGGCCGAAGTCGATGTCCGCCAGCATGAAGCGGATCTTCGCGTGCAGGAGGCGCAACTGCGCGCCATGCGGGAGGAAGCGCCGCGCATCGAAGCCGAAATGCGGGCCGAACTGGCAAAAGCCCAGCCCGAGATCGACCGCGCCGTCGCGGAAGCGCGCATGCGTCGTCTCGACCTGAAAATCAGCGAGAAGGTCAACAAGGCGTTCCGGAAGGAACGTGTGCGGATCGAAACCAAGGACCACACCATGATCATCCTGCACGACCATGCGGATCATGACGGTCCGGACCAGGACGCACCGGACGCCAATTAGTCCCGGTCGGCCTTCAAAAGTCGCCAAGCCCTAGGCGTGCTGTACGCGGTAAAAATGTTCTATGGCGGCACCCTCTCTTTTCCAGTATTTAAGGGACTCAATATTCGCACCTGTACCCGAAGTGGAACCGGGTATTCGCAGGCCTTGGACGGGTTTTCGCGGGATATGAGTCCTTGCGAGCTTTGACGGGCAGGCTGGGTGCCGGGCGGGGGCCTTGTGAGCACAGCTGTTCGGAATGCCGGTGACCGTATCAGGGATTTTCTCAAGCGCATTCATCTGTTCGCCGCCTGGCCCGCGCCGCTGATCGAGAAGCTGTTGGAAGGCGCCGAGCTGCAGCGTTATGCGAACGGCGAGATCGCGATCCGGCGCGGCGTGGCTTCGCCTTACCTTGGCATCGTGATGAGCGGCAGCTTCGTGGCGGAGCGTCTGCGGGCCGATGGCGATGTGATGATCGCCGACTATCTGATGCCCGGTCAGGCAATATCCTATCTTTCGGTGCTGGATGGCTTCCCGCCGCTGTTCGACGTCATGGCCGGCAGCGAAAGCGAAATGGTGATGATCGCGCGCAAATCTCTGATGGATGTCTTTGCGGCGGATTCGGCGCGCTATTCCGATTTCGTCCTCATGTTGTGCCGCAGCCTGCGGCGCGAGCATGAGAACACCTATATGCGCACCGCCAATTCGGTTCGCTGCCAGCTTGCGCGCGTCATTCTTTATTGGGCACGCGGCCAGATCGGTTCGGGCAAGAGCGCGCGCATTCCGGTGGGTATTTCGCAGGAAGATATCGCCGCCATGCTGGGCAAATCGCGCCCGACGATCAACAAGGAGATCGGCACGCTCATCGGCGAAGGGGTGCTGGCGCGCAGCTACCGGCAGATCCAGATTCTCGACGTGCAGGCGCTGGTCGACATCGTCGATCGGGAAAATCCAGGCACGCTCAAGCTGAACGAAACGATCTTCGGCAAGCCGGATGGCGTGCTTATGACCTCGGACTGACGGCGCCGGCATTCTCCTTCAGGAAATCGCCGACCGCGACAAACAGGTCTTCGCGGCTGTGTTCCAGGTGCATGAGATGCGTGCCTTTGGAAATCTTCACGTCTCGGCGCGCCGGATGCGAGAGGCGGGACAACAGCCATGCGGCGTCGGCGTCGCTTGTCACGCTGTCCCATTCGCCGCGCACGCATAGAACCGGGCATTGAAGACGGCCCGGATCGTAGGCGAGATTACCCGACCATGCCGCGGCGATATCGGCGGCGGGACCGTTTGGGATTTTCACCGCGGCCGGAAAGCGCAGTGATGCGCCGGGTTCGCTGGCGAGATAGGCCGGTCCCCAGTCTGCAAGTTCGGGCTCGATCAGCACAGGCGGGTGATCTGATGGTACATCCTCAATAAAACGCGCGCGCTGCTGTTCGATCGTTACGAGCCGGTATTTCTCGCGCGCCGATGTTTTCGCTTCGCCGTCGCGCCTGAGCACGGGACCGAACAGGCAGAGCGCGTTCACCGCTTGCGGGTTTTGCGCGGCGAACAGTGCCGCCGGGATCGTTCCCCAGGAATGGGCGACAATCGCGACAGAGGAATGTCCCGTGATGGCCGCGATATACGACATGACGCGCGCGATCTGCGCGGCGGCTTGTGGCGCGCGGCCGGGTATCGTTTCCGATTGCGCATCGTCGCCGTAACGATCCGATCCGCCGAAGCCCGCGAAATCAAAGGCCCAGGCATCGAAGCCGCGCGCGTTCCAATCGTCCATCCAGGAACGGCCGTTGAAACGATAGGCGGCGGACAGCGCGGACGGAAACGTCGCGCCATGCACGTAAAGCACCGGCAGGCCACCGGATTGCTGGCGTCTCACCAGCAATCCGGGGCCGTCTCCCTGCAGGATGAAGACCTGCTGCTTCATTCAGGCCGTCACCTGCCGGAGAAAGTCGCGATATTCGCGCAGGATGAATTTCTCGCGCTGCGCGAATTCGAAATTGGCCTTGCTGGCGGGATGGGTGCGCAATTTGGCGCGATAGGTTTCATACGCCGCGAGCGTGTCGAAGCCGATCAATGCGTGGGCTTCGAAGTTCGTGCCTTCGTTCGGCATGAAATAGCCGATCAACGCACCGCCGCATTGCGGGATCGCGGTGAGCCACGTCTTCGCATATTGCTCGAACTGGTCCCGCTTGAAGGGATCGAGTTCGTAGCGGATGTGGCAGACGACGTTCATGGAATTCTCCTCGCGTGAAAATGCTTTCGTCCAGGGCAGCGCCGCGAGCAAACCCGCAAGCGCACCCCAGCGCATCACCATGCGGCGATGCGGATGATTGTTGCTGTTCATGCGGAGACGATAGCGCTTGCCTCCGCGCGGATGCTTCGTCTACCGTCGAAGTGTGAAAGGCATGATCTTATGAAGGACGGGCCATCCTTAGCTCCCATCGCCGCGCTTGCGGGCGATCCGGCACGCGCGAACATGTTGACGGCGCTTCTGAGCGGCAAGGCGCTCACCGCTACCGAACTGGCCAATGAAGCGGGCATTACCGCGCAGACGGCGAGTTCGCATCTGTCGAAGCTGGAGGGCGGCGGCTTGATCGCGGGCGTGAAGCAGGGACGGCATCGCTATTTCCGCCTGTCTGGCAGCGATGTTGCCGACATGCTGGAGAAGATGATGGGCGTGGCGGCGCGCGCGGGGCATTTGCGCACGCGGCCTGGTCCTTCCGATCCGCAGGTGCGCAAGGCGCGCGTTTGCTACGACCATTTGGCCGGAGAGATGGGCGTGGAGATGTTCGACGGACTCTCGCGGCTGGGCGTGATCGCATCGCGCGGCGACGATGTGAAGATTACGCGCAAGGGCGAGGCATTCTTCCCCAAGATGGGCATCGATCTTTCGGTGCTGGCGCAGAGCCGGCGTCCCTTGTGCAAATCCTGTCTCGACTGGAGTCAGCGGCGCAGCCATCTGGCGGGCAGCCTTGGTGCCGCGCTGCTCGACCGCATCTATGACGAAGGCTGGGCCATGCGCGACAGGAAGAGCCGCGCCGTGCTTTTCTCCCGTTCCGGCGAGAGCAAATTCCGGTCAATGTTCGCCGCCTGATTGGGGGGAGAACATGGTCGAGTCCGTTTGCCATTGCGGCGCGGTGAAACTTCAGATCGCGCAAGCGCCTGACACTGTAAAGGACTGCAACTGCTCCATCTGCCATCGCTATGGCGTGTTGTGGGCCTATTACACGCTGGATCAGGTGCAGGTGCGCGGCGCGACCGACACCTATATGTGGGACGACAGGTCGCTGGCCTTCCACCGTTGCAAGATTTGCGGCTGCGTGACCCACTGGTCGCCGGTGGATGTCAGCCGCAATCGCATGGGCGTGAACGCCAATCTGATGCCACGCGAGGTTCTCGAAAAGGCGACCGTCAGACACTTCGACGGCGCGAGCATGTAAAGAAAAAGTTCAGGGGAAATGCATGAAGATCGGTTTGGCGTCGGCGCTCGCGCTGCTGGGTGCTGTTTCGGTCGCATCCGCGCAGAACGCTGCGACCATCCACAATTTCGAGAAGCTCTCGCTGGCGCCCGCCGGCGACAAGGTGGTGAGCGTCGAAAGCGTCGATCCTGGCAACCAGACGAAGGAGCCGCATGGCGCGGTGGTCGTGCGCGGCGCGGACGGCAAACTGATCGCGAGCTACGATCCCTGCAAGACCTGTAAATATGCCGATACCGCGTGGTCGTCCAAAGGCGATGCGCTGGCGTTTACCGCGACGGCCTCGGGTAAGGCGACGATCTATATCGCCCAGAACGGCAAGCTGCGCGCGGCGGCGGTGGTGAACGGCGTGGCGAACACGCTGCGCTTCTCGCCGGACGGATCGAACCTTGCGGCGCTGGTGACGCTGGGCGCGCACAAATTGACGGGCGCGACGGAAGCGGGCGCGGCGCTGACCGGCGAGATCGGTGTTTCGACGGATGAGCAGCGCATCGCCGTGATGCCGGTTGCGGGCGGTGCGCTGAAGCCCGTCTCTCCCCCGGACACTTATGTCTATGAATATGGCTGGGCGCCGGACGGCAAGGGCTTTGCCGCGACAGCCGCCAAGGGCAATGGCGACAACAATTGGTGGATCGCCAAGCTGGTCTATGTCGATGCGAATAGCGGTGCGCTGCGCGTGATCGCGGCGCCGAAGATGCAGATGAATTTGCCGCGCGTGTCGCCCGATGGAAAATCCGTGGCCTTCATCGGCGGCTTGATGAGCGATTGGGGCGTGATCGGCGGCGACATTTATGTGGCGCCGCTTGCGGGCGGCACGCCGGTGGACATCACGCCCGGCTTCAAAGGCACGTTCGACGCCATCGCCTGGCAGGGCAAGACGATGCTCACCTCCGCGCTGATCGACGATCGCTATGCGGTGGTGTCGCTCGATCCGGCGTCAAAAGCGACGAAGGCGTTGTGGTCCGCGCCGGTTGATGTAAGCACGCAGCGTTTTGACGGCGCGATTGCCTTCAGCGCGAATGGCACAATTGCCGCGACGGTGACGCAGGACTTCATCCATGGAAAAGAGATCGCGATTGGCAGTATCGCCAGGCTCGCGCCCGTCACGCATGAGAATGCGGCACTGCCGGTGAACGTGTCCGTGCAAAGCGTGCATTGGAAGAATGAAGGTTTCGCGCTTCAGGGCTGGCTGGTCGGCCCGAAAGCGCCCGCGTCCGGCAAGCATCCGATGGTGGTCATCGTTCACGGCGGGCCCAGTTCGTCGGTGACGCCGCGCTACATCGTGGCGGGCGGGCAGCACGGCACCAATTTCGACTTCACTTATGATCTGGTGGCGAAGGGCTATTACATCTTCTGGCCGAACGATCGCGGCTCTTACGGGCAGGGCGAAGCTTTCACGCGCGCCAACATCAAGGATTTCGGCCGCGGCGACATGCGCGACATGCTGGCGGGCGTGGATGCGGTGGAGAAGATCGCGCCGGTCGATGACAAACGCCTTGGTCTTTACGGCCACTCCTATGGCGGCTGGTTCTCGATGTGGGCGAACACGCAGACGCGGCGCTTCAAGGCCTTCGTGGCGGGCGCGGGCATCGCGGACTGGACGAGCTATTACGGCCAGAACGGCATCGATCAGTGGATGATCCCGTTCTTCGGCGCCTCGGTCTATGACGATCCGGCGGTCTATCGCGCGGCGTCGCCCATCGAGTTCATCAAAAACGCCAAGACGCCGGCGCTGCTCTATGTCGGCGAGCGCGATGTGGAATGCCCCGCCCCGCAATCGCTGGAATATTGGCATGCGCTGCATTCGCTGGGCACGCCGGTGCAGCTCTACATCTATGAAGGCGAGGGCCACCACTTCAACAATCCGGCGCATCTCATCGATCTGCGCAGACGGATTATTGGGTGGTTCGACGAATATCTGAAGTAGCGGCCCTCTCGCGTCACGCCGCCTTCTGTTTTGCGAAGTCCGGATAGTACTGCGCGAGCATGCGCTCGGCATAAGTGACGAGATTGGCGTGCTTTTCCGCGCGGCGGCGCAGATCGCCGGTGAAGAACGGGGTCAAGGCCGCCGCCGTCATCGCCGCCGCCGTGGCATCCACACCCGTCGGCTTCTCGCCCATCACATAAGGCTTGTCGCCGAGGATGATGGACAGCGCGGTCAGCGAACGGTCGGCGAGGTTCATGATCTCGTCATGGCTGTGGCGTCCGAGGCCATGTCCCATCTGCGTGGCGCGAACGCGCTCGCGCACTTCCTTCGCCACCGCTTCGGGCGCGCCGTCGAAGAAATGCGACGGACCCTTCATCCAGTTCTCATCGTCCAGCCAGCGGAAATTGACGATCGCGAAATAGAGATGGTCTTCCAGCATCCGCTCGATCGCCCAGGCCTGCGCACGCTCGGCGGTGCAGAGCCCGGCGTCGAAATCGAAATTGTGATGTTTTTCGAGATGGGCGCGGATGAAGGTGGAATCGCCCACGCGGTGCGCGCCCACCTGGATGAAGGGAATCTTGCCCTTGGGGGCCTCCTGCGGCGCCGCGCGCTCGAACCGATAGCGAACGCCCGCCATCTTGAGCTGGATTTCCGTCTTCATCACGAATGGGCTGGGGTCGGGAAGGCCGAAGGCCGGGCCGAAGCCATAAAGTGTAATCATGTCTTGCTCCTCCAAGTGGCCCTTTTCTTACCGGTACGCTGCTGACAGCATGGTGTCAGCAGCGTTGCGGGATGTTGGCAGCATGGAAAACACACGATGAGACGCGCGGACCGGCTTTTCCGCATCATTCAAATACTTAGGCGCAAGAAGCGCCCAACCACGGCGAACGAGATTTCCGAGGAGTTGGAGATTTCGCTGCGCACCGCCTATCGCGACATCGCGCAACTGATGGCCGACCGCGTGCCGATCCGGGGCGAGGCCGGCATCGGTTATGTGCTGGAAGGCGGTTTCGACATGCCGCCGCTCATGCTGACGCCGGACGAGATCGAAGCGGCGATGCTGGGCGCACAATGGGTGATGGGCCGGGCCGATCCGGTGCTGGCGCGCGCCGCCGGAGACCTCATCGCGAAAATCGGCGTTGTGATTCCGGAGCATTTGCGACCGCTCCTCATGGAGCCCGCGCTCGCCACCGCCAGCTCACGCCCGCTGCCGCCGCCGGACACGATCGACATCGCGCGCGTGCGCACGGCCATTCGCGCGCAAGGCAAGATCGCGCTCGTTTATCGCGATGAGAAAGAAGAAGAGACACGCCGTGTCATCTGGCCCATCGCGGTCAGTTATTGGGAAGCTGTCCGTCTGATCGTGGCATGGTGCGAGCTGCGCAACGGTTTCCGCCATTTTCGGACGGACCGAGTCGTGGGATCGGAATTCCTCGAAGCGCGTTATGCGATCCCTCGCGCCAAGCTGCGCTCGCAATGGAAGAAGGAAATGGAGGAAGCCATGGAGCGGCGGGCGCGGCGCATGGCCAGAAATCCCGAATCCCCGGCGGCTTTAATAGAATAAAACTTAACTCGGTGAGCCTGCCGCGCCACACCTTTCACCTTCCCTATTTGTAACCCTGCACCTTTTTGCCCATTCACGCGTTGTTTCGCCCGAGGGGTAGAAAAGCGAGTGAAACCGATGCAGATGACCAAGCTTGTCGAACGCAGGAAAATAGCCCCTGCCAACGATTTGAGCGGCCCCAGGCCGACAATGCGCAGAGGCGAACGCTATGCCGGCGCCCATGCCGATTACAGACGCGAACATTATATTTTTCCGCGTTCGCAATCGCCGGAAATGCGCGAGCAGGAATGGGAAGACCGCCTGCCGCCGTTGAAGCACTGGGGCAGCAATCTCGTCGCCAATCTCGCCTGGCAGATCTTCGCGTAAAATTTACCAGGCGATGGCGGACGCGGCGTAACGAAGCCGGGCGGCAGGGCGTATAAGAAGCGCCACCACCGCCGACGGGGATGCCGATGCGAACTGCCGTTGCTCTTGCCATGATGGGGCTTGCGTTTGCGGCTGCCGCGAATGCCGCCACCGTGCAAAATCCCGCCGTCGTGGAATTGTTCACCAGCCAGGGCTGTTCATCCTGTCCGCCGGCAGAGGCCAATCTCATCGTTCTTGCCAAACGGCCGGACGTTCTGGCGCTCAGTTTCCATGTCACCTATTGGGACCGGCTGGGCTGGAAAGACACGTTCGATCAGGAAGCCTTCACGCAGCGCCAGAGCGACTACGAAGCGCCGCTGCATGAGAGCGGGTCATTCACGCCGCAGATCATCGTCGATGGGCGCATGGATGCCGTGGGCAATGTGCGATCCGACGTTGAAGCGCTCATCGCGAAAAGCAATCGCGCGGCAACGCCGCAACTTCGGCTGACCGCGAATTCGATCTCCATAGGAGCCGGCACGGGCAATGCGGATGCCTGGCTGGTGCGCTATGACCCGCGTGTTGTGCAGGTGCCGATTTCGCGCGGCGAAAACGCGGGGACGACGCAGCCGCAGATTAATGTGGTGCATGGGCTGACGAATCTCGGTGCATGGCACGGCGCGGAAAAGCAGTTTGCGCTGCCGCCAGCCCAGCCGGGCCTCAAAACCGCGATCCTGCTGCAGAAGCCGCATGGCGGCGAAATCATCGCGGCCGTGCGCGACTAAAAGAAAAGCGGCGGTGTTTCCACCGCCGCCTGTCTTGCGGATTTCTCCAACCTTAGAACGCTGCGTTGAGGCTGTTCTGCAGGCGGCGCGAGGCCGGATTGCTCACGCGGTTGGACAGAATGTCCTGCACGCTCACATCGCGGCCGTAAAAATCGGCATTGGTGTCGTTTTCCGGCGCGACGACGGAGCCGTTGACCGAGATCCCGCCATAGACGCCCTTGGATTTCGACCACAGAACGATATCGCCGCCGACATTGCCGCTGGACGCGCCTTCGACGCCGGCGCCCAGCGTCACCACGGTGAGGCCCGCGCCTGCGCCGAACTTGAACTTGCTGCGTTCCAGCGCACGCAACGCGCGATCGCTCATGATGATCATCACCACCTGCGCATCCTGCAATCCGGCCTGGAAGCCGAACGATGCCGAGCCCATGGAATAGAAGGCCGGGCTTGACCAGCCGCGGCCGCTCCGGCGCAGCAACACGCCATCGCCGCCCTCGGCGCCGAAGATGAATCCGCCCTTCACGAGCGACGGGAAGATCAGGACTGCGCGCGCATTGTTGCGCAGATTGCTGCGCGCGTTGCCGAACACGCTGTCGTGGCGAAGTGTGGAGACTGTAGCTTCGGCGTGGGCCAGAAGCTCACGCGGACTGGCGGCTTGCGCCGGCGCGGCAAGGAACGAAACGGCGATCGCCGCGGCGGCAGCGAGCTTGGCAAAAGTTTTCATGGTCATATCCCTCAAAGGAACCCCTATGAGGGAAACGTGCCACGCCGCTGTGACCAAGAAAAGACGTGTCCGTCACAGCGAAAGGCGTGATTCGACCGAAATCGGGATCTTTTGGCTCAGATCCTGCGGGCGTGAATAGATGAGCGTCTCCCCCTGGCGCACCTCCAGCTGATGCGCCCCGTCCATCTTCATCGCATGTGCGAGGATTTTCGCTTCCTTGTCGGAGGCGCAATGGGTTTCGATTTTCGCGGTGAGCGATCCGTCGTCGTGACGATAGATGATTTCGTAAGCGGGCATCGGAAGCTCCATCAATGAGCCCCCGCTCTGTGATCCAAGCTAGTGATGGTGCGTGCCGAGTAAAGAGAATTTTCGGTCACGTTTCTCACAATATTTTTCGCATGTTAACGCGCTGCGCGCTTTGCGCGTTAACACAGAGAGGCTGTCGCAAAATGTACGAATAAGATGGCGTGGAACGACAATGTTTCCGCGAATTGACAGTTTGTCGGTATTGCCGGAAGCTTCACATAACAATTTCATAACAGGGGATTCTCATGCGCGTTCTCATCGCGACATTGCTGGCTTTGTCGTCGTCTGTCGCTATCGCCGCCGACGCACCGCCCGCCCCGCCGAAAACGACGTTGGTGCGTGGAACGATTCAATCCCTCGATGCCAAATCGATGACAATCAAGACCGATGCGGGCGACTTCACCGCCGCCGTAGGTCTGACCACGCGCTTTGCGACCGTCGAGAAGCGCAGCTTCAGCCAGATCAAGCCGACGGATTTCGTGGGCGTCACATCGGTGCCCGGCAAGGACGGCCATCTGAGCGCCGAAGAGATACACATCATCCCGCTCGCCGGTTTGGGCGAAGGGCAATATCCGTGGGAGCACCATCCGTCCGGCGCCAAGACCGGCATGGGCAGCATGACGAACGGCACGGTGATGGCCGGAAGCAACAATGCGATGACCGCTGTTCCGAAAAAGCCGATGATGGGCGGCAGCATGACCAACGGCACGGTTGTGACGGGCGCGGGCAACTGGCAGCTGAACGTGACCTATCACGGCGCGGGCATGGTGGACGGCAAATGTGCGGGCCTCGCGATTCCCGGAAAGCCCGGCTGCACCGGCACCTCGATCGTGGACGTGACACCGGCAACGCCCATCGTTGCCATCGTTCCCTACCGCCACGATCTGGTGAAACCGGGCGTCTATGTGGTGGCACAGGTGCTGACCGACGCGGCCGGCAAGGCCTCGGTCGCTTCGGCGACAGTCGAAAAGAACGGCGTGAAACCCGAATTCTAGGGGCCACCACGTAACGAAACCGGTTGGGGCTGCGTATAAGCGGCGCGGGGGTATAGTGGCCCCGCGTCGAATCCGGGATTGGCCGCATGACCATCGCAAGCGAACCGGCGAACGATCACGCCCCGCGCGGTCCATGGGCGTGGATCGCGAACTTCCTCAAATATGGGGCGAACAGCGATTCGGGCGATCCCAAGGTCTGGTTCTTCCGCCATCCGCTCTTCGTGCGCATCACGCACTGGACGAACGTCATCGTCCTGACGGTGATGCTGATGAGCGGGCTGCAGATCTTCAACGCCCATTCGGCGCTCTATTGGGGCTATCAATCTGACTTCGACCATCCACTGCTGTCCATGGTGGCGATGCAGAACAATGACGGTTCGCTGAAGGGCATCACGCAGATCGGTTCGTGGCATTTCGACACGACGGGATGGCTCG
This sequence comes from Rhizomicrobium sp., assembly GCA_025451875.1. Classification (GTDB taxonomy): domain Bacteria; phylum Pseudomonadota; class Alphaproteobacteria; order Micropepsales; family Micropepsaceae; genus Rhizomicrobium. The sequence continues at coordinate 6,779 of JANWJQ010000061.1, read as the reverse complement.
GCGCATCGCAGGTGAATGGCCAATGGGTGGTGCGCGGCTTTCCGTCCTGGGCGACGATCCCGGGCACGCAATGGCTGGCGCTGGGGCGATTGTGGCATTTCTTCTTTGCGTGGCTGTTCGTGGCGAACGGCGTGATCTTCGCGAGTCTCGCGTTCTACAGCGGGCATTTCCGCCGCGACCTGAAACCGAAAACATCCGACATCACCGGTCTGCCCACCGAGATCGCGCATCACGCCAGGCTGCAATTTCCCAAAGGCGAGGCGGCGAAAAGCTATAACGGCATCCAGCGTCTTACTTATTTCACCGTCATCTTCATCATCGGGCCGCTGATCGTGCTCACCGGTCTCACCATGTCGCCGACACTGGATACGGCGTTCCCGTTCCTGCCGTGGCTGTTCGGAGGCCGCCAGAGCGCGCGCACGATCCATTTCCTTTGCGCTTTCTCGTTCCTGCTGTTCTTCTTTGTGCACATCGTCATGGTCGTGCTGTCGGGCACCTGGAACAACATCCGCTCGATGATCACGGGCAATTACGAAATCGAGCAGACGGGAGGCCGCGATGCGTGATGGCGCCACCAGACGCGGCTTTCTGATGCGCGGTTTTGCGGGCGTCGCCACGCTCGCGCTCGCCGGATGCGATTCCATCTCGCAGCAGCCCTGGCTTGATCCGCTGCTGCGCAGCGCCGAGGCGCTGACCAAGCGCGTGCAGCGCCTTTTCGCGGGCGATCACGCGCTGGCGCAGGAGTTCACCAAGGCCGACATCGCGCCGAGCTTCCGCGCCAACGGCACGCTCGACCCCGGCACGCAGGAATATCGCGCTCACGCGCAGAAAAATTTCACCGATTGGCGCATCACCGTGGGCGGGCTGGTGGAGCATCCGCTGTCGCTGTCGCTGGATCAATTGCGCAAGCTGCCCGCGCGCACGCAGATCACGCGGCACGATTGCGTGGAGGGCTGGTCGTGCATCGGCGAATGGACCGGCGCGCAGATGGCGCACATCCTCGCCTTGGCACAGCCGAAGGAGCAGGCGCGCTATGTCGTGTTCTATTGCGCCGATCCCATGACCGACAGCGATGGTGACGGCATCAACGATTCCAATTTCTATTATGAGAGCCTCGACATGGTGGAGGCGACGCATCCGCAAACGCTTCTGGCCTATCGTCTCAACGGACAGGATCTCGACATCGCGCATGGTGCGCCGGTGCGTGTCCGCGCCGAACGGCAGCTGGGCTACAAGCAGCCCAAATATGTGAAGGACATCGTCCTGGTCGATAGCCTGGAGAAAATCGGCGGCGGCAAGGGCGGTTACTGGGAAGACCAGGGCTACAATTGGTGGGGCGGCATCTAGAGGTTCCGCCTTGACCCCCGCTTTTCCCCTCCCCACATAAGGGCATCAAACTGGGAGGGAGCCCTATGGCCGATATATCCAGCCAGCAGTCCATGCCGACGGTCGACGAGTCCGCGCGCGGCACCGCGATCATCGCTTACATTCTTTATCTGATCGGCTGGCCGACCTGCCATCTGTCCACGGTCGTGGCGCTGATCCTTGCCTACATCAAGCGCGGCGAGGTGCGCGGCACGATCTGGGAATCGCACTTCGACAATATCATCAACACCTTCTGGGTGACGCTGGTGGCCGGTATCGTGTTCGGAATCCTGTGCGTGTTCGTGATCGGCATTCCGCTGCTCTTCGGCCTTGCGATCTGGTTCCTCTATCGCTCGATCAAGGGCCTCGTGCGCGCCATCGACAACAAGGCCTATTTCTGATGAGCGACAATCCGCAAGCCGCGTCGCCGCAAGCGCCTGCGTTCGGCGACGCGAGGATGCTCGCCATCGTCTGCTATGGGCTGTTCATCCTGGCTTTCACCAACGGGTTCACCGCCATCGTCGGCGTGGTGCTGGCGCATATCAAACGCAGCGAGACGCGCGGCACGATCTGGGAATCGCATTTCGCCAATCTGATCCGCGTGTTCTGGACCGGCGTGGTGTTCTGGGTCGTGCTCTTTTGCGCGGGCATCGCGTGGATGGCCGGCTCGTGGCACGCCGTAATGGTGGACGATATGCCGACGCCGTTCTTCGCCCTGCCGCTGTTCGGCCTGGCGTTCCTGATCTATGTCGTCTGGTATCTGTACCGCACGGTGCGCGGGTTGATGGCGGCGCTGGAGAACAAGCCTTACGCGTGAGCCGTTCGTCCGCGCGGGCGGAAGAACAGAAAGCCCACCATGCCAACCATCAGCGCCAGCGAGAAGGTGTAGGGCACCAGATCGAACAGCGCATTCTCCGCGAGCACGGCGTCATGCGCGCTCATGCCGAGTTTGGCGCCCCATAGCAGGCATTGGCCGACGCCGGCTTCGTTCGGCATGCAGTCCGCCGTCGTGACGGTGTAGATCGCGAAGGCGGGAAGGCCGAGCGCAAGGATGGGAAGCAGCAGCATCGAAAGCGCCGCGAGCAGCGGACGGCGCGCCTTCAACGCGGCGACCGATGCGAGAAATGCGATACCGACGCAGAGCAATGTGTCGAGGCCGACGAACCATGCGAGTTCCAGCGTGTCGCGCATGCCGCCGCCAAGCGCCATGCCGCGGCAAAGATCGGGCGTCGGATCGCAGGACATCGCCATCGCCGCGCCGCGCACGAACCAGACCAGCACCGACGGCACAACCAGAAGTGCCGCGCACACCAGCCACGCGGCGGTCTCGCGACGCCGGGACGGTGGAGGGGGCGGTGGGTCGAAATGGTGCATGTCCGGATATTAGCCATAATGATTTCGAATTCGCGACGTTTTTGCGCAAATGCTTAATCGGTATGGTTAAAAGCAAACGCGCGGCCCGAAAGCCGCGCGTTGCGCCGGCAAGTTGCAGATGCCGGTTCAGGCCTTGGCGCTGGGCCGTTCCTTTATGCGGTCAAACCAGGCCGCGACGTTCTTGAATTCCGGGTTCAGCGGCTGGCCGACCGAGGCGCCGAAATCCAGGAAGCAGAAGAGCAGGATGTCGGCCAGGGTGAAACGCTTGCCGCAGACGAATTCCTTGCCTGCCATCTCGCCATCCAGCCATTTGATGTAGTGCTGCGCGATGCGCTTCAGCCCGTCGGCGGCTTCCGGCACGGTCGGGATGCGGTCCTTGAACAGCGGCAGGCCCTGGCTGTAGCGGAAACCGGCGGCCATCGGCTCGCAGATATTGAGGTCGATCCGGCGCGTCCACTTGCGCGTCTCGGCCTTCTTCTCGGCGTTGTCGCCGATCAGCGGCGGGTTGGGGTTGGTGTCTTCCAGATATTCGCAGATCGCCGTGATCTCGGTGACGCAATGGCCGCTGTCCAGCTCCAACGCCGGCATCTGGCCGATGGAGTTCTTCTTCAGATAGGGCTCTTTGCGATTGTCGCCCTTCATCAGGTTCACTTCCTCGGAAGGAATGCTGATGCCTTTCTCCGCCATGAACATGCGCACAACACGCGGATTGGGGCCGATGGAGTTGTAGAATTTCATGGAATGTCTCCCGAGATCGCTATTTTGCACGGCAGGCTATGTCCGGTCATAGCGCCGGTCAAATTGCTCAATTCCAAATGTCATCGAGTATAAAGGCGTGACCTTGCCGCCACGTGAAGCGGACAACGTCCGCTACGTCCGGTAACCCCGCGAGCAGCACGATGTAAGGATTGCGCCATTCCTGTACGCATTTGAGAGCCGCTTGATCGAGCGCGGGATTGCCACTCGATCGCTCTATCGCGGCGCCTGCGAGGACACCGTCTTGAACAATGTGAAAGGAAATTACCGTGCTGTTCGGTGGATCGCCTTTCCAAAGATCGGGCGGAAATTGGTCATCTTTGCAATAGGAAGTAATGCGATAACGATCGGTGTAAGCAAGGCCTGTATGCGGACTCCATCGCACCGCGGCGCTCCAGGACAGGTCGATAGGGGTATTGTCGTAGATGGCCGCGCCGTATTTCAGCCGCGTCATGCATTGCACGGCTTTCGCATCGAACAGTGTATCGCCGCTTGAAACTGCGACAAACGGAAATATGACCGTGCCAGTGCTCGAGACGCGGAATTGCAATGTCGCCGATTGGTAGCTCGTCCATCGGGCTTTTGCGTCACCAAAGATATCCGCACAAGACGCTTCCATCGACGCAAGTAAGTGCGGCGGCGAGGATTCCCCCATTAGCTTCCAAACAATTCTGTATTGTTTGGTGCTTGCGACGGGCTTTCCGTTCATGGTTGCCGGGCTGAAATGCCAGGCGCTCAAAACACACTCTTTGCCCGCTTCATCCAGTTCATTAAAGCCCGATGACTGCGCGATATCGACAGCGGTTGCCTTTCCGGTTTCATCTATGTGAACGGTGAATGTTGTTGCGCCCTGATGGTTGAGCCGCACAGCCAAGGCCGGATAATGTGTAGCCGCGCAGTTGTTCGCAGCGCTCTTCATAAGAGTGGCTTGCGGCGCGGGCGCGGAGCCTGCAGACGCCGCATTGTCGGCGAGGGCGTAGCTTGGATGTGCCTGTAGTAAGAGTATGAGCGCAAATGCCGCCAATGAACGCATTTTTTGTTCCCCTCGACGCCAGGACGCTAAGGCCGGTCACAGTGTCGGTCAAACCGCATTGCAATTTGCTGCGGCGCAAACCACTTTCAGCGCGGACATAGCGGTGGCGTTGCGGCAAGGCATATGAAACGGGCGTTCTATCTTGTGATCGGTTGGGTGCTGCTGATCGGCGGCCTCATCATCACGCCCATGCCGATCCCGATACCGTTGATCGGCGTGGTGCCGTTCCTTGTCGGTTGCGCGATCCTGTCCAAGCACTCCAAGGTCTTCCGCCGCTTCCTGCAATATATGCGGCACCGTTTCGAATGGTTTTCCAAAACCATCGAAAGCACCGCGCACCGCATGCCCCTGATGGTGAAACACATGATCCATCGCACCAATCCGAAGGCGCATGTGCGGCGGCTGCGGATGCGTTCGCGCAGGAAAGACTGATATGGCGATCCCCTTCGTCCGCGAATTCGACGCGAAATACGAAAGCGAAGTGCGCGTTTCGCCGCTGATCAGTCGCGTCGTCGCCGACAATCCGGGGCCCTTCACCTTCAAAGGCACGGGCGTCTATATCGTCGGCAACAAGGATGTCGCGGTGATCGATCCCGGTCCTGACGATGCGAGCCACGTCGATGCGCTCAAACGCGCGCTGGAAGGCCGCCGCGTCACACATATTCTCGTCACCCACACCCATTCGGATCATTCGCCCGCCGCCAAGCCGCTGAAGGAATGGTCGGGCGCCAGGACCTATGCCTTCGGGCCGCACGGTTCCGGCAAGCTCGACGATGGCGTGCGCGTGGAAGAGGGCGGCGACATGCAGTTCGCGCCGGATGTGCGCGTGAAGGATGGCGAGATTATCCGGGGCAACGGCTTCACCTTCGAATGCGTGTTCACGCCGGGGCACACGTCCAACCACATGTGTTATGCGTTGAAGGAAGAGAATGCGCTCTTCACCGGCGATCATGTCATGGGCTGGTCCACCACGGTGGTGACGCCGCCCGATGGCGACATGGCGCAATATATGGCGAGCGTGAAGAAGCTGATGGGCCGCAGCGACGCCGTGCTTTATCCCACGCATGGCGCGCCGGTGACCGACCCCAAGCCGTTTCTCGCCGCTTATCTCGAACACCGCCTCGACCGCGAAAGGCAGATCATCGCCTGCATCCGCGAAGGCCTTTCCACAATTCCGCAAATGGTGGCGCGCATGTATGCGGATGTGGACAAGCGGCTGCATCCCGCCGCGTCACGCTCGGTGCTGGCGCATCTCATTCAGATGGAAGGCGAAGGCCGCGTCGTCAACGATGGCGGGCGCTATCGCTTTGCGTGACGATCAGCGCGTATCCGCCAATTCTTTCGCGAAGGCGCGGATGCGCTGTGGATTGCGGTTGCCGTAATCGCTGTTCAAGCGCGCCTTGGACCGGATATCAAGCCTCGCGCCCATGCCCGATGGCTTCACGCGGATGACGATATCGTCGGTGATGCCGAAGAAGAACGACGTGTCAGTGGCTTCGATGCGCCCTTCGTCCGGCGCGATGGCGATCACGTTCCAGCCCATCGCGTAGGATGCGGTGACCGCGCGTTTGAAGAGGCGTTCCGGTGACATGAGGATCGCGATGGAATGGATGTCGCCATAATATTTGTGCTGTATGAGCGAAACCGTCGATGCCTTGCCCTCGAAGGTCATCGGCGCGTTGCCGTTGTAGTCCGGCGAACTGGCGCCGTCGCCACGCTGCGTCAGAAGAGAAACAAAGACCGGCGGGCGTTCGGTGTCGGTGGTCGCATCCGCGATGGGTGGCATGCCGTGACTGTTCCAGAATTTCAGGACCGGATTGGCCAGCACGACAATGACGCCCACAAGGCCGATAAGGCCGTAGCGCGCACTGCTGCTGTCATTGGCGATCATCGCCCACAGAATCCACACCGCACCGGCGACGAAGGTTATGAGGCCGATTCCGACGCACCACGGAAACAGCGTGTGCAGGCCGACATCGACGCTCCAGAATCCGAGCCGCGTGCCGAGCGCCGCCACAAGCCCCACCGCCAACGAGACGATGAATCCCGCGAAAGTGATTTTTGCCAGCGCCGGCAGTGCCCGCATTCTCGTCCCTCCAATGCCGCGTCAGGCCGTCGGCAGCTTGTGCTTGCCGAAGCGCTCGCGCAGCGCCGTCTTCAGGATTTTTCCCGTCGCGGTATGCGGTATCTCATCTACGAACACAACATCGTCCGGCATCCACCATTTGGCGATTTTGCCTTCGAGGAATTT
>JANWJQ010000060.1 GCA_025451875.1 Rhizomicrobium sp. | reverse complement strand
ATCGAACGATACGGATATAGGGGCTGGATTGAGACCGTCAAGGCCATTATGTATCATCCGATACAATAAAAAAGGAATGCCCGATGAGGACGGGTCGGCCCAGAGGATTTTGCATAGAGACCGCGCTTGATCGCGCGATGACGGTTTTTTGGCAGAAGGGTTACGAGGGCGCGTCGTTGTCCGACCTTACCCAGGCCATGGGTATCAATCCGCCAAGTCTCTACGCCGCGTTCGGCAACAAGGAAGGTCTCTTCCGCGCTGTGCTGGAACGGTACGACGGGCGCCGCAAAGAGCTCATGGACAGTGTGATGGCCGCGCCGGATGCGAAAACAGCAGCGCAGCTATTCCTGGAAGGCGTCGCGGAATTCTCTGCCGATACCAACGGACGCAATCCGCCGGGATGCCTGCTCGTACAGAGCGGTCTGTCCTGTTCGGATCAGGATATTCCCGACGTTCTGGCGCAACATCGCGCGGAAAAAGAAAAGATGCTGCGTGAGCGTTTCGAACGTGACCGCAAGGACGGCAATCTTCCCAAGAGCGCCAATCCCACCGTACTCGCAAGCTATCTCGTGGCCATGGCGAACGGCATGTGTGTACAGGCCTCCGCCGGCGCGAGCACAAAAGACCTCATGGCCGTTGTGAAATTGGCGCTCGACGCATGGCCCGTCGGCGACAAGCCCGCCAAAAAGTCCGCGCGCACGCTGCAACGCGCAGTGTGATTATATCACCCGCGACACCCGCATGAGGGGATTGCATCCCGCGCGGCACGAAATCCCTTGAAGCGATAGCGATCGATACATAAGTCATCCGCCGGAGAGATATTTCCGAAAAGCGCGTGTGGGGCACGCGCCGGTGTCGAGGGTGTTATGGCTGATCTTGGTTTTTCCGTATTCATGGCATGGGCAATCGCTGCGCTGTTCGCCGCGAGCGCACTTGTTCATCTGGCTGGCCCGCGTTTTATCCGCGAGGCCTATGAGCGCTGGAATTTTGCGCCGAAGTTTTATCGCGTGACCGGCGGCATCGAATTGCTGACGGCGGCGTTCCTCGCCAATCCGATCACCCGCATCTGGGGCATCGCGCTGGCGGCGCTCACCATGTTCGTCGCGGTGGTGACACTGCTGAACAACAGGCAGTATGCCTACACGGTGCCGGGCATCCTCGTGATGATCGCGCTTGTTCCTGCGTCTCTTTCCGCAATGGCGTTCTGACCGGCTAGACTTCCAGCCGGTCGTCCGGCCGCGCGACCAGTGCGTAAAGCGCCGGCATCAGGAACACGCTGATGACGAGCCGAGTGATGAGCCCGCCAACGATGACAAGCGCGAAGGGCCGCTGCGAATCCGTGCCCACGCCTGTCGCCAATGCGGCAGGCAACAACCCCAGCGCCGCCACCAGCGCCGTCATCATGATCGGGCGCAGCCGCAGGATAGCGCCTTCGCGGATGGCTTCGTTGAGCGGCATCCCTCCACGGCGGAGCTCGTTCACATAGGAGATGTAGACGACGGCCGTCAGCACCGAGACGCCGAACAGCGCCAGAAAGCCAACGCCGGAAGACACCGAAAACGGCGTGCCGGTGATCCACAGTGCCACGAGCCCGCCCACGGGCGCGGACAGCAACACCCCAAACACCGTGATGAGGGGAAACTTGAAGTTGCTGTAGAGCACGAACAGCAGAAGGAATATCAGGAACAGCGTCAACGGAAGGATGATAGCCATCTGATTGCTTGACGCGGTGTATTCGGTGTATTCCCCGCCCCAGTCCACGCGATAGCCCTGCGGAATAGCAATCTTCTTGCCCACTTGCTGAATGGCGTCGTTCACCGCATCGGCGAGATCGCGCCCTTCCACCGAGAATTGCACACCGATATAGCGCGAGTTGTTCTCGCGATAGATAAACGACGCACCGTTCGTCACACCGATATCCGCGAATTCCTTGAGCGGAATCTGCTGGCCGCCCGGCGTCGCCACCGGGATATTGCCGATCTCGTCAGGATTGTCCCGGTACTGGCGATCAAACCGCACGACGAGATCGAATTCCTTTTCGCCCTGCACCACCTGTGTGGCCGTTTCGCCGCCGATCGCCGTCTGGATCAGACTGTTGATGTCGGCGACGTTGACGCCGTAACGCGCGATCTTGGCGCGATCGATCTTGATGGTCAGGCTTGGCTGGCCTAGCTCCCGCACCAGTGTCACATCGGTGATCCCGCGCACCTGCTCCAGCAGCTTCTTGATCGCGCTACCCTTCTGCTGCAGCGTTTTCAGATCGGGGCCGAAGATCTTGACGGCCAGCGCGCTTTTCAATCCCGTTTCCGCCTCGTCCACTGCGTCTTCCGCCGGCTGGGTATAGTTGAAGATGACGCCGGGGAACGCCTCCAACTTCTTGTCAATGGCTTTGATGAGTTCCGGCTTGGTGCGATACGCGCCAGTCCATTCCGAATAGGGTTTCAGCCCGACATAGAATTCGACATTGAAAAATCCGGTTGAGTCGGTGCCATCATCCGGCCGTCCCAGTTCGGACGCCACCGTGGTGACTTGCGGGAAGGAACGCAGGATCTGGCGCACCTTGGGCGCGATCTTCGCCGATTCATCGAAGGAGATGGTGTAGGGCATGGTCGCGCGTACCCACAGCGCCCCCTCATCCAGTCGCGGCATGAACTCCGCGCCGATAAAAGGGATCAGCGACAGTGATCCGGCGAGCAGCGCAGCCGAAACAAAAGTTGTCGCCCAGGGGCGAGCGAGGCAGTAATCGAGCCCATCGGCATAAGCCGACTTGATCGCCTCGAACGCCGCGTTGCGGCGTTCCCGCACGCCGTTGCGCATGAACCACGAACACAGCACCGGCAGCAATGTGAGCGTCACGATGAGCGAGCCGACCAGCGCGAACACCATTGTGTCCGCCATCGGCTTGAACAGCGTGCCGGATGGGCCGGACAGCACATAGATCGGCAGGAAGCTGACCACGATCACCGCCACCGCATAGAACAACGGGCGGTCCACTTCGGCTGCCGCTTCCTTGATGATATCGATTACGCTTCTCTGCGATCCCCGATTGAGCGCGATCTGGCGGAAGATATTTTCCACCATGAACACCGCACCATCCACCAGGATTCCAAAATCCACCGCGCCGATGGACAAAAGGTTAGCCGAAGCGTTCTGCAGATCCAGACAGATGAACGCGAACAGCAGCGCCAAGGGAATGGTGATGGCGACGATCATCCCCGCCCAGAAATCGTAGAGGAAGAATATGAGCACCACGACCACGAGGAACATGCCGCGCAGCAGATTGTCTTCCACGATCTTCGTCGTCAGTGCGATCAGATCGGAGCGGTCGTAGAAGGGATGAATCTTCACATCCCTGGGCAAGACGTGCTCGTTGAGATCCCTGGTCTTCGCCTCTACCTGCTTGAGAACATCCTGCGTTTTCTCGCCCGTGCGCATCAGGATGACGCCTTCCACGGCATCGTCCTGCTTTTCGTAGCCGAACTCGCCCAGGCGCGGCGCGATGCCGACGGCAATCCGGCCCACATCCTTCACCAGAACCGGAACGCCGTCATGCACGGCAAGCACCACATTGCCGATGTCGTCCAGCGTTGCGATGCGCCCCTCGCCGCGAACATAGTAGAACTGCCCGCCTTGCGAATAGAACCCGCCGCCGGCATTGTCGTTGTTGGCCGCCAGGGCAGCCTCCACCTGCGCCACCGACAGGCCGAGTCCGGCGATCCGGATAGGATCGAGCAGCACCTGGTACTGCATCTCGCCGCCGCCGAATCCGGAATCGTCCGCTACGCCGGGAACGGACCGGAAGGCGGGCTCGACGGTCCAGTCCTCGAAGGTCTTCAGCTCCATCGCCGAACGGTCGGGGCTCTGCAGCACATAGCGGTAGATCAAGCCCGATGGCGACGTCAGCGGCGACACGGATGGCGCGACACCATCCGGCAAACTCAGATCGCCGAGCCGATTGAAGACCTGCTGGCGGGCGAAATAATTATCCGTGCCTTCATCGAAGGTGAGCGTGACGTCGGACAATCCATAGAGCGATATCGAACGGATCGTCACCATGCGTGGGATGCCGTTCATTCCCCGTTCGACGGGAACGGTGATTAGCCGCTCCATTTCCTCGGCGGCATGGCCGGGCCATTGGGTGACAATATCGACCATTGGTGGCGAAAGGTCGGGATAGGCATCGACCGGCAAACTGTCCAGCGCCCGCGTTCCGGCCACAAGCAGAATCAGCGTCAAAAGGACGACGAGCACACGCTGCTCCAGCGACGAAGCCACGATCCGATTCATAATGGAAGCGGTGCGTGGTGGCGGTTCGTTCGGCGGAAGATGCTCGCTCATTGGCTTTGCATGAACTGAACGAAAATTGCGCCATCGACGACAATCTTCTCGCCACCTTTCAAACCCGCCGCGATAGCGGTCCGATCATCTACCTGGTAGCCAAGCGTCACATGCCGCCGCGCGAAACTTCCATCGCGCTGCACGACATAGACGAACGGAAGATTCTCGTCGTCGCGCAAGATCGCCGAGGCGGGAACCAGCAGTCCCGTGTCCGCCTGACGGGCTTGAAGGTGCACGCGGACATACATCTGTTTTTTCAGAAGCACGCCCGGATTGTCCACGACCACGCGCACCGTCACCGCGCGGGTATCGGGATTGACCAGCCCCGCGATGTTATCGACTTTTCCGGAAAAGATTTTCGCGCCAATGCCCGTTTCCACCACCGCGCTGTCGCCGACAGCGACGGACTCGATGTCGGCCCCGAAAATCTGCGCCATGATCCACACGCGCGAAAGATCGGCGATGGTGAATGCCTGCGTCGTGCCCGCTTGCAGCAATTGGCCCGGATTAACCAGCCTTTCCACCACCGTTCCGGAGATCGGCGCGCGGATCGCGCCTTCGATGCGCGAGATCGGCTGGCCCTTCTGAATTTCGCGGATAGTCTGCGGATCGACATTCAGCGAGTTCAGCGTCTGCAGCGCCGCGTATTTGTCTGCCTCCGCGCTCGCCGCATCGGTTTGCGCCTGATCCGCCTCGCGCCGCGCCACACCCTGATGCGCGAGCAGATCCTTGTCCATGTCGGCCAAACGCCGCGTGGTTTGCGCGGTGACGATCGCTTTGCGATAGGCGCCGACAGCCGCCGCGAAGTCCGGCGAATCCACCGTCGCGAGCAGCTGCCCCTTCTTCACATGATCGCCCGGCGAAACCAGAAGACGCGCCACGGGACCGGAAATCGGTGACAGCACACTGGTTGCCTGATCGTTGTCGAAATCCACAACGCCCGTGGTGTCGACGGTGCGATGGAATGTCGAAGACGCGACTTTGAAGATCCGGATGTGCTTTAGCTGCTCTGCCGTCAGCGTAACATTGCTCGCGGTCGGTTGCGGCTTGTTGTCGGGCGAACAGGCGGCCAGCAAGGCGATGCCCACGAGCGCGATAATAGCGGCGCGATGTTTTCCCGGCGAGGTCCGGTAAAGCGGTTCGGTTCTCATCCTTGGTCCTTGGCTAAATCGGTGTGATGCCACCAGCCGCCGCCCAGCGCCTGGAACAGCGCCGCGGTATCGGCGTAACGATCGGTCTGCGCCTGCACGAGCGCGATAACGGCCTGCTGATAGGCCTGCTCCGCGGTGAGCAGAGACAGGTAACCGGCATAACCGTCCTTGTATTGGCGCTGGGAAAGATCCAGCGTCACCTTCGCCGCATCCAGCGCGTTCGCGGCGGCCTTCAGCGCTTCGGCATCCTGCTGCAACGCGGTCAGCGTGTCGGCGACATTCTGGAATGCCTGCAGCACGGTGCTGCGATATTGCTCTGCGGCCTGCGTGTAGTTGGCGCGCGCCGCGCGTTCTTCGTGCAGCAGCGTGCCGCCCTGGAATATCGGGGCTGTCAGCGCCGCGCCAATGTTCCAGAACTCGGTGCCGGGTGTGAACAGCTGGCTCATCGCCAACGCGGTGCTGCCGGCTGTTGCGGTCAGCTGGATGTTGGGCAGGCGATTGGCAACGGCAACGCCGATCTGGGCGCTCGCGGCATGCAGATTGGATTCGGCCTGCCGCACATCCGGCCGTTGCTCGACAAGCGTGGACGGCAGGCTCACCGGAATGTCTTGCGGCAATTGCAAGCTGGCGAGCGTGATGTTCTCCGGAGCAGCCTGACTCGGGAAACGGCCGGTGAGAACCGCGAGCTGATCGTGCTGCTGCGCCAGCTGTTTCATCAACGGCGGCAACGAAGCGACGGTCTGTGCCAGCTGCGATTTCTGCGCGGCGAGATCGAGCCCGCTCGCATAGCCCTTCTTCAGCTGGTACTCGATGATGTCCACCATCTTGGTGTCGATGTCGATCAACTGATGCGTCGCATCGATCTGCGCCTGCGTGGACGCTTCCTGAATCGCCGTGACCACGACGTGCGACATCAGCGTCGTGTAGGTCGCGAACATCTGGAAACGGACGGATTTCTCCTGCGCTTCCAGCGATTCCACCGTGCGCCGGTTAAGCCCGAAGACATCAGGCACGTAGGAAACGCTCACCTGCGGCGTGAACAGGTTGTACAAAAACGCGTTGTTGCTGGGCACCGGCGCCAGCGCGCCTCTGGGATCCTGCTCGCGCGTGGCGGAGAAGCTGGCCGACACGTTCGGGAAATAGGCGCCCCGCCCTGCCGCGGTATTCTCACGCGCCGCCTTCAGCGCAGCTTGCGCCGCTTTCAGGTCGTGATTGTTTGTAAGTGCCAACACGACCAGATCGTCCAGCGGCTTGGAGTGAAACAGCGTCCACCAATCCGCCGAAAGATCGCCGCCTTCTGTGAAGTGTTGCGCGTCGCCACCCGTGACATAGGGCGTCGCAACGGTGTTCGAAAGCGGTGCCGCCGTGTAGCTGCTCACATCCGGCGCGGCGGGTTTCTTGTAGTCCGGTCCCACCGCGCAGCCGGCCAGCGCCAGCGTCAGCACGGCAACAGATGCTTTCATCCGCAATGATGACGGCGCGGCGAGCGGCGAAGTGTCAGCTCTCCTCAAATACGTCATCCGTGACTCTCCAGCGGCGAAATGATGTGAGATAGCGGTCCGCGTTGCGGACCGGCGCGATGCACAAAGGGCGCAACACCGCCTTCGCGGGTGCCTATGTGCTCAAATGGGGAGAATCAGCGCGGTGGCGCGCGGCTTTGCCAGCCATGCGTGCGATCGGCGGTGGCTGTCTGCACGACCAGACGCAGCGTGATGGTCTGCACCGAAACCGGGAGCAGCATCGCAATGGTTGCGGGTGTGAGGAACGCGCCCGTATGCGCGACCGCCTGGCAAAGCGGGCAATCGGCAGGCGCCTTATTATGGGGATATTTGCTGTGCGGCGCGGGCGCGTCGGCGCTGAACGTGGCAACAGCGGCCTGCGGTCCGTTATGGATATGCGTCTGGATGATGAAGGATTGCAGCGCGAAGGCGAGTACCGTGAAGAACGCCAGAACGCGCGACGCCGTACTTCTGCGCCGGATTCCCCGATGTCCCGATGCGGCTACCGTCATAAAACCCGCAATTGCCTGAGCCGCCCGACTTTATGCACATCGCCCAAAACTGCGCAATTGGGCAGCCGATCCGCGCTTTTCGGAGGGTCTCGGATCAGGCGTTTGCCTTAGCGCCGGCCGCGCCGGTCGACCTGCGCGCACGCAATCGTGAAAAAAAGCTAGGCCGTCCATGAAAGAAGGCGAGCGAGGCACCGGCTTGGCATGGCAGAAAAGGCAAACGCCGCGACCGTTTCCAGTCGCGGCGCCTATACGCTAATTTCGCCGATCAGAACCTGACGTTCGCACGCGCCATGAAGGCATTGTCGGTCCGGTCTGACGTGAAACGGCCCTGATAATCGAGCAGCACGTCTACCTGTTCGGCGATATGCAGCGTGATGCCGCCATCGACAAAGGCGCCGTCTCTGGACAGGCCAGAACCGTTCAATCCAAAGCCCACCGTCGGAACCGCCGCGAAGGCCGCGCTCATTTCCCAGGCATTCTTCGTGTAGTCGTGCTGCCAGGCTGCGGTCAGGCGCGGCGTGAGCGTTGCGGTCGGCAACTGCCAATCGGTCGAAAGCTTCACGCCCAGGTACGAGGACGTTGCCGACGACGACGTGCCGCCGATGGTCAGCGGTGCGCCAAAGCCCGTTTCGGTGTAGCCGTTGGACTTCGCATCCAGGTAGCTGACCGCCGCATAAGGCGTGAGGCTCAGCGCCCAGGTGGAAGGATCGAAGCTCCAACCGGCCTCGCCATAGAGGCCCCATGCCGAGCTGTCGAACTTACCGTGCACATTGCCGGAGCCGAAGCCCGGTATAGAGATGAAGCGGCTAAGCTTGTTGGTGAAGTCGCCATACGAGACGCTGCCCACCGCATACAGACCACTGTCGTCGGCGTAGCGCGCGTAGCCCGCGATCTGCGCCGCGTTGAACGTTCCATAACCGAGCAGGTTTTCAGTCTTCAGGCTGCCCGTGCTGTAGCTGCCGGCGATGCCGAGCAGCAAATCGCGCGAGACCGGCATATCGACGGCCGCGAGCAATCCGCTCTGATGGCTGCTGTAGGCTGGACCGGACGCGGTGCGATCGACCGAACTTCCGGACTGGAAGCCGCCGCCCCAAACCCGCGTGCCGCTGAACGTAGAGGCTTGCGCGGGGGTGACGTCCGTCGGCGCCGCGTTGGCGGCCAGAACCGAGCTGCCCGACATGAGCGAGGCCACGGTGTCGCCGCCGGTGGACGGATCGCCCAGATGGCCGTTGATCTGGTCCATGAAGGACTGGGCCGTGCTCTGGTTGGCGGAAGCCAACTCGCCTGCCGGAACGCCGGAGAGGGTTTCGAGCGCGTCCGCATATTGCTGCGGCGACAGGTTAAACAGAGCGCCCAGCAATTTGCCGAGCGGGCCGTTCAATCCGGAGCTCTCATAGATCGTTTCGATCACCGAGCCGACGGACTTCTCATTGTTGGTCAGGCCGCCAATGGAGTTGAACGTCGCGCGGGTCAGCGTGATGTCCGCTTCATTGGTGCTGTATGCACCGCTGGCGCTGAAGAAGGTCGTCGCGCCATTCGGGGTCACACCGCTCCAGGTGCCCGTCAACGGTGCATCCGAGAACACGACCTTGTACGTCGTGTCCGTCCCGTAGGCGGCGCCTGCCAGATTGAGATTGACGATCGCCGCGCCCGACAGGGTCGCGTGCGCCGCATGGACCGAGCCGGAGGTGCCATCGGCCGCGCCGTTGATCACCAGCGTGCCGGGCTGCACATAGGTGTTTACATAGGCCGTGGCATTGCCCTCGGCCGCATTGTTGGCCAGCGTCAGCGTGCCGTTCGCACCGACCGTCAGCGAGCCGAGCTTGGCCTTGGACGGGTTGATGATGCCGTCGAGCACAAGATTGCCGCTGCCCACGGTGATCGCATTGCCGGCCGCGTTCTCCACCACGTTGCCGTAGATCGAGCCGCCGTTCAGGCCCAGCGCCAGGGCCGATGGCGCGCCGGACACATCAATCGCCGTGCCGCGGTTGCCGTTCAGCGTCGCGCTGACCGTGCCGCCATTGTTCTGGAAGGATGCGCCGCTGCCGAGGCTCGCCGCATCGATCACAACACCTTCCGCAGACGCGCCGGTGCCGCTTCCGATAACAGCGATATTGCCCGTATTCACGAACGCACCGTTATAGACGGCATCTTCGATCAGGACGCCTGTCGCCTTCGCGTTCGTTCCGGCCGCAACGACAGAAATCGTGCCGCTGTTGCTGAGCTTGCCGGAGAACGTGCTGCCTGGCAGCACCGCGGTATGGACTGGCATAGTCGCACGGGTATGAGTCCACTGGGAACCCGACGCGGTGCCGCGATATTTGTAAGTATTGACGTTGGTGTAGTGCGTGCCGGCCTGCGACGCCAGAACGTGAATGCCATTCGCCACGGCATTCTGCCCCCGTGCGGTCACGTTGATATAGCCGGCGTTGAGAATATTGCCGGACATCGTTTCGGCATTGACCAGAATACCCTCGGCCCACGCCTTGACGTTGGGGCCATACGGTGTGTCAGCAAAATTCTGAGTGTCGTTACCGAGATTTCCACCAACAGCCACCGCATCGACTCTGATCGTGCCGCTGTTGGTGATGTCGCCGGTCACGCTCGTCGCAGCGCCGCGAAGATACGTGCTTGTCTCTCCCGTGATGCGCAGACCGTTATGCGCGGTGGTCCCCCATCGCGTCGTATGAAAATCTCTGCGCGCAGTGCTGGTAGCGCCCTGCGAAATGCCAACCGCCGCCGCAGTGGCGCCGACGGCGGCAGCCGAAATCAGGCCGCCTTTTGCATTGACAACATCCGCATCGACTGTCCCGGCCGTGAGGACAACGCCATCCGCCTCGGCAAAGCCACCCTGCGCCGACGCGGTAACCAGGAGCGAGCCGCTATTGTTGACGACGCCGTTCAGTAAGCCGGCGCCCTCATGACGGATCGATCCATAGGTGCGGGTATGCCCGTTGCTCGTATTGTAGCGGCTAGAAGCAATCTGGGAATGTGCGTTTGCAGCCAGACCTGTCGCATAGGCCGAAATATTGGCCGCGCCCAGCGCCGTGCCGTTTGCTGACGCGGAAATCTTGAACGTGCCGCTGTTGCTGATCGCAAGTGTGACAGGCGCTTTGTCGGTGTGGGTCGTGACCACGGTACCGTTGACGAACACGCCGCTCTCGCCAAAGGCCTTCACGGAAAGGCCCACGGCATTGGCTCTTACGGACGGCAGGCGCGTGGTCGTCGCGGCGGCACCCGGCGCGCCCCGCAGGCCAGTCGCGACCGCAGCGACTGTGAAGGAACCCGAATTGTTGAAACCCGCGGTGGCACCTTCATCATTGATATACTGCTTGACGCCGCTCGCGCTCGCTCTTGCTTCCGACCCCAGACCGCCCGTGACGTTTGCCGCCGCGAGAAGATCGATCGTGCCGGAGTTGCTGAACGTCATGACGCCCTGAAGATCGCCTTCAAGGTGATCGCGGTCGATATATTGATCGACACCTCGCGCATATGCCTTGCCTTCGACGAAACCAGTGCCAACCGCGTTGGCAAAACTGTGCGCCAGGATCGAGCCCGTATTCACGGCCGAAATCGAAGCATCTGCTACCGACCTGGTGCCTTGTTCGACAAAGCCATCGCTGTAAGCGT
>JANWJQ010000059.1 GCA_025451875.1 Rhizomicrobium sp. | reverse complement strand
AAATACTCGATCAGCAGGCCTTCCATGACTTAGGTCCTGACTGGTTCTGCACACCTCGCGGGCGAGCCGGTCGCGTGGGCAAAACCTGGTTATTTCGCGGGTGCAGTAACAGAGTTTAACGCCCGCTTGCAACGCGGGTTTAGAGCAAGATTCGCCTTGGGAAAACAGGATTTTTCCGCGATTTTTCGAGGATTAGTTGCGAGTCATTCGCGACTAGAAATGCATTTTCTCTTGGAAGGAAAATGGCGGGAGCGACGGGGCTCGAACCCGCGACCTACGGCGTGACAGGCCGTCACTCTAACCAACTGAGCTACGCCCCCGCGGGCGCTCGCGAAGCAGGGCTCCGCGAAGGAGCGCCGATGTAGGGCGGTGCCCAAGCCAAGTCAAGCCGCGAAAAACGCTAGGCTAATTGCCGCCGCTATCGCCGCCGTGGCGGTGGTGATGGCTGGACGCGGGCGCCGCCTGATCGTCGTCCTTTTTCGGCGCAGGTTCCCAAGGGTGAAGTTCATGCGCCGTCAAGATGCCGTTGTTGTCGGTATCCAACGCATCGAACAACGAGCGGGGCGTATTGGCGAACTGCATGAAGTCGATGCAGCCCTTCCCGGTGAAGTCTACAAGCGGCGATGCCGTGGACCGATCCTCCGCCAGCCGCTCTTGGTTGATGACGCGCGTTTCGTTGGCGTCGAGGCAACCCGTCTTGTTTTTGTCGGCGGCGTTAAAATCGGCGTGCAGTCCCGTCTCCATTTGCGCACGGGTCAGGCTGCCGTCCGCATTTTTCACGTATTTGGCCAGCATCGCTGTGGCCGGATGCCATGGCGCTTCCGGCGGTTTGCGATCCGGCTTATCGCCCGCGCAAGCCGAGAGACCCAATGCGCAGGCGCATAGAAACAGGGGGAGCTTTTTCATCGCCTGACTTCGCCCCTCGCGCCGCACCGGGTCAATGCGCGCCGCGTTAATAAAGGCCCGACTGTCCCTTCATCGCTTCGAAAATGGCTTTGCTGTCGTAGCCAACGCCCTTTTTGAAGATGAGGGGCATGGTCTGGATGGCGGCGGCGTTCTTCATCGGATCGCCGGTGACGACGGCAATATCCGCTCGTTTGCCGACGGCCAACGTGCCTACATCGCGGTCGCGGCCCAAATAATGCGCGCCATTCAGGGTCGCGATCTTCAACGCTTGCGGAAAGCTGAAGCCTTCTTCCGCCAGCAGCTCGATCTGGCGCTTGCCGGAGAAGCCTGGAACCACGCCGCCATAGCCGGTGGGATCGGTGCCCGCGAGAGAAGCATGCCGCCCGCGTCCACGAACATCTTCTCCAGCTTCATCAGCTTCGGGAAGATCACGGCGTAGGGTTTCATGCGCTCGTTCTTGGCCGTATTGGCCCAACTGTCTTCATATGCCTTTCGCAACTCCGGAATGAGAATGGCGCGCGCTGCTTCCGGCGCTTCGGGATGTCCGGGGGTAAAGGTCTCGAACACCGTCTGCGTCGATGTCAGTGCGACATGCTTCTTCACCAGTAGCGCGATCAGATTGTCGATGCCGAGCTCACGTCGGCAGCCTCGTCTTTGGCCTGCTCTATCTGCTGACAAACGGCGTGCTGGATGCTTTCGGAGAGTCCGGTGCGTTGCCGCCCCGTGGTGGCGACCTGGGCTACGCTGGTGATTTTCACCATGGCGGGTACGTGGTTTCTGCTGCAACTGGAAGACCGCTGAGCGCCGTGAAAACTGGCGCAGGCCACGGATATTAACGTAGCAAAACACGCCTTTTTGACGTAGGACGCGGTGCCGGAGCATTATGGTGGCTGGCGGCGACAACCGTGTGACAGCCCGGGGCGTAGAATTAAGAGATGATGGCGAAACTAGCTTGGGGCCGGGCGTGGCGCGGACGCAGCTACGACCTTGGACGCATGACGCTGCGTGAGTTGTGGGTAGCTTATGCGACCTATCCCGCAATTCAGATTTATGTCGCGCTCGCGATCGTCGCCGCGGCCGCCACTGTCGCGCTCGCAACGCGCTGGGATTTGATTGCGCTCACCGTGATCGTGTCGGTTACGGCCTATCCGGTGGCCTGGTACCTCATTCACCGCTTCATCCTGCACGGACGCTGGCTCTACAAAATGAGCTGGACCGCCGCGCTGTGGAAGCGCATCCATTTCGACCACCATCAAGACCCGCATCTGCTCGAAGTGCTGTTTGGCGATCCTGCCAATACACTGCCGACGATCGCAGTCGTGACCATGCCGCTGGGCTACGCGATCGCGGGCTGGCAAGGCGCTGCGGCGGCATTCTCCGCAGGCCTCGTCGTGACCTGCGTCTACGAATTCATCCATTGCATCCAGCATCTCAACTACAAGCCGAAGAACCGCTTCCTGGTGAACCTGAAGCAACATCACCTTGCCCATCATTTCCACAATGAGAATGGCAATTACGGCATCGTGAGTTTTCTTCCCGACAAGCTCGCCGGCACGTTTTATCGCAACGCACGCGACCGGCCGAAAAGCGCGAGCGTCTACAATCTCGGCTATAGCGTGGATGAAGCCTATCGTTACCCATGGGTGATGGAATTGAGCGGCGCACCACCGCGCGATCGTCCGCCGCCGGCGCGCGCCGCCCTCGATGGCACCGATTTTAGGCTGGTTTCGTGACATCCATCGATATCGTTCCGGTCGAAGGCAGCGCCCTTCTCGACCGCTTCATTCGCCTGCCCGAACGGCTGCATCGCAATGATCCGGCCTACATCGCGCCGCTGCATCTGGAGCGACTGGACGCGCTGACGCCGAAGAACCCATTCTTCGGCCACGCCGACATCCAGTTCTGGATCGCGCGCAAGGATGGACGCGACGTCGGGCGCATCAGCGCCCAGATCGACCACCAGGAACTCGCGCTCCGTCCCGATGCGACAGGCCATTTCGGCATGATCGCGGCGGAAGACGATCCGGCGATCTTTCGCACGCTCCTGACGACCGCCGAGGACTGGTTGCGCGCGCGCGGCATGAAGCGCGCGACGGGGCCTTTCAATCTCAACATCAATGAAGAGATGGGCCTTTTGATCGATGGCTTCGACACGCCGCCGATGCTGCTGATGGGCCACGACCTGCCCTATGTGGGGCCGCGCATCGAAGAACGCGGCTACGCAAAAGAGAAAGACGTTTACGCTTATATCTATGACATCACCGGCGAACTGCCGACCTCGGCACGCCGCCTACTGGCGCGGCCGCTCCCCAGCGGTATCACCGTGCGGCGCATCGACTTCAAGCGCTACAACGACGAGATCCGCGCCATCACCGAGATTTTCAACGATGCATGGCTCCACAATTGGGGGTTCGTGCCGCTGACGGATATCGAAACAGACCATCTTGCGAAATCGCTGAAGCCGCTGCTCGATCCACGCCTCGTGAGCATCGTCGAACAGAATGGCGAGCCGGTCGGATTTCTCGTCTGCCTGCCCAACCTCAATGAGGCCATCCGTGATCTGAATGGCAGCATCCTGCCGTTCGGCTGGGCGAAACTTCTCTGGCGGCTCAAAGTGCGCGGCGTGAAGACGGCGCGCGTGCCGCTGATGGGGGTGAAACGCTCAGCGGCGCAAGGCGTCATAGGCAGTTTCCTGCCCTTCCTCCTGATCGACACCGTCCGGAAGGAAGCCATCAAGATGGGTTTCACGCATATCGAGATGTCGTGGATCCTCGAAGACAACATGCCGATGCGCCGCATGAATGAATCGCTCGGCGGCACGGCCTACAAAACCTATCGCATCTACGGAAAGCCGCTTTGATCACAGGCCTGAAGGCCGGCTTTCGGGGCACGCGCGTCGAATGCAAAACGTCCGCAGACTTCGAATGTGCCGCCTGGGGTCAGGCGGCGCGCTGTGACGGATGTTCTCCAGCCGGTTGACGTTTGGGCAATCTCCATCAGATGCCAACGCGCGGCATGGTTCGTTTTGCCGGGGCGCCGCTCGCGCTCCGTCGCGATCGTGGAGGCCGACGGCACGCCGATTACCGGCACCAGTCCTTGTGGACCATCGACCGCGTAGAACTCCGCTTTGTGATTGTGGCCGTGGAGCACAAGTTCTGCCCCCATATCGGCGAGCACCGCGCGCACATCGGCGCGATCCTCCAGCGCTTTGCGCTCCGAAACCAAGCCTTCCCCGATGGGATGATGAATCAGGATGATGCGGTAGAGACCCCGTGCGCCAAGTTCGGCGAGGCACTCCCTGAGCGCAGCGATTTGTGTTGCGCCTACACGTCCTGTCGCATGGAAGAGCGGCGTTTGAACCGCGGTGTTGACCCCGATAAGCGCGACGCTCCCCCGCACACGAACGAAGGGAAATTGCCTTTCAGCGCTCTTGTTGTTGTCGCCCTGCATCCAACGCGCCCAGCGCGCAGAACCTTCGGTGGACCCTAGCGTGACGAGTTGGTCGTGATTGCCCGGAATGAGTGTTACATCTTGAGGGGCGCCCAACTGTTCCAGCCATGCGAATGAACGGTCGAACTCGCTGCGCATCGAAAGATTTGTGATGTCACCGGTGACCGCGATGTGATCCGGGCTCTGCGTGAGCATGTCCTCGATCAGCCGGTCCAGAACATCGGGCTGATGGATGTGGCGGCGCGTTGTCCGCCACGAGATATGGCTGAACAGGCGTTTGGACCAGAGATCGCGCCACGATAGCCGGTCGCTGATCATCGGAAGATGCAGATCGGACAGATGGGCGAGACGAAAGGTATTACCGGGCACGGTCACTCTCTATCCCAAGGCACGATCGGCGCTCGCGTGGCCTTACGTTGTGGGGCCGCGTCCCGGATAGTATAGCAATTTTGCCGATTGAACTTGCGCCCTCGCAGAAACGCCATCCGATACTCGCCGCTCCGCGCGTGTTGTGGCGGCGGCAAGGCGTATTGCACCAGAGCGCGAACTACTCCCCGGCGATGAGGGCTTCGGCGTCTACGGCGTGATAGGGTATCAGGCCCAGCGAGCGGCCTACATGGGCGAAGAGCGCAATGGCATGATCAATCTGCTGCAACGTATGGGCGGCACTGACGCTAGAACGCAGAAGCGCCAGGCCGTTCGGCGTCGCCGGCGGCAGGCTCACATTGGTGTAGAGACCGGCCTTGAGCAGATTTGTCCAGAACATCGACGCGGTTTCCGCATCCGGCATGATCGCGGACACGACCGGGCTCAATTCGGGGCCTACGCGGAAACCAAGACGCGCCAGGCCTTCGTAAAACCGTTCTGCGTTCTGCATGAGCCGCGCGCGCAATTGCGGCTGCGTGCGCATCTGGTGAAGTGCTTCCATCGTTCCCGCAATGATGGCGGGCGGCAATGACGCCGTGAACATGTAAGGACGGCAGGCGACGCGCAGGATGTCAAAACCGTCGATATCGCTGACGCAGAAACCGCCGACGCCGCCAAGGCTCTTGGAGAACGTGCCGACGACAAAATCCACATCGGCTTCGACGCCCTGCGCTTCAGCAAGGCCCCGCCCTGTTTCGCCGAGAACGCCCAGCGAATGGGCTTCATCGACGACGAGGTAAGCACCCCATTCGCGCTTTACATCGACAAATTCGCGCAACGGCGCGGTGTCGCCGAGCATCGAGTAAATGCCTTCGACGACGATCACTTTGTCGCCGGGAACGTCCGCCAGGCGGCGCAGCCGCTTGTGAAGATCGTCCGGATCGTTGTGGCGGAAGCGGGTGACCTGTGCATGGCCGAGGCGGGAGCCGTCATAGATGCTTGCATGCGAGTCCGCATCGAGAAGCAGATGGTCGTTCTTGCCCGCCAACGTGGAGAGCATTCCGAGATTGGCTTGATAGCCTGTCGAGAACACCATGGCGTGCTTGCGACCGTAAAAGTCGGCAAGCGCATGCTCCAACTCCCTGTGGCCGCCATAGCTGCCGTTTGCGATGCGCGATCCGGTCGTGCCGGTTCCGAAATTCCGTGTGGCCTCGACCGCCTTTGCGATGACCGCGGGGTCGTAGGTAAGACCGAGATAGTTGTTTGTGCCGAGCAACAGCAGCCGCCGGTCCCCGATCATCGCCTCCGTCGGCGAAAGCACGCGATCGAAGGTCACGTTGAACGGATTGGCACCGATACTTTCCAAGCTGTTGTACTGCGCGGACAGCCCCGCGAATTTTTCGAGAAGAGACATGGCTCAGGCCCTGCCCTTCAAATCACGGACGGTGGTCACGAGATCGCCGATGTTTTCCACTTCGGCGATGCGGTCGAGCGGAACCGAGATATCCAGCCGGTCCTCGATCTCCATGACGAAATCCATCACGGCCACGGAATCGAGCCCGAGATCGCGCACGATATTGGTCTGGTCAGAAAGTTCGACGGGCTTTGGCAACGATGCGCGCAGCGTATCGAACACAACTCCTCGAATGTCGTCGACAGAACTTTCCATAAGCCCCTTCACCGATAACGCCAGCCACAACACATGCCGCCCCGAATCCCCAGACGGTCCGACATGGGTAACAATTTTGTAATCTTCCGGAACCTAAAAGCCACAAATGCATTGATAAACGGTAGCATTGGAGGGCGCTACCCGTAAAACGCTCTCATGCCAGCCATTTTGCCCTCCGATACCACTCTACGGTTTCGTGAAAACCGGGCAATATTCCAATGTTTTCTTGGTAAAGCGCGGGGGGGAGCCTCTCGGCCGTGCTGATTGACCAGTCCGGGTGGAGCAGTTCCCGAGCCTTGCCCAGCGTGAAGATCGGAGGGACGCCGGTCATCGCCCCCCATAATGCGGATGCCCTTCCCGCGGCCATCACAACACGATCTGGTAAAGGCACGAACCGCGGATGCGTGCCCATCGCCCGCGCAGCTTCGGTGAGCAATTCACGCATTGTGTAACCTTCAGGCTGCGGATCGGCGAGCGCATAGAGTCCCGCGTCGCCACTCCCCATCGCAAGGCGCGCAAGTGCGGCTGCGGCGGTAGCAACATGCACGATGGCCGCCCGGCCTTTCCCGAAAAGAGGAACGATTGGCTGGGCCGCGGCCTTGAAGATCGCGAGTGTCTCGCGATCCCAAGGCCCATAAATAGCCGGTGGACGAACAATCACCAGCTTGTCAGGCGCGTTGGCGTATGCCGCACGGGCTACGTCCTCGCCTGCCCGCTTGCTGGCTGCATAATCGGACAGCTGCGGCTCGCGCGCAGCAAGCGATGAGATCGCGATGAATCGCGCGTCGGGTGCATGTCGCCGCGCCGCGCCCGCGACAGCATGCGTGCCGTCGCGATTGGTTCGGAGAAATTGCGCAAGACTGCGTGCCTTGATAAGGCCGGCGCCGTGCACGACCGCATCGGCGCCGGCGACCAGGCGTTCCAAAGCTTGGACATTCTCCAGCCCGCCGGGCACGACATCGAGCGCAAGATCGCGCCACAGATCGTGCACGGGATCGCGGCGGGTGAGGATGCGCACACGCGCGCCCTCGCGCGCAAGTTCGGCGACGAGATGCAAACCAAGAAAGCCCGTCGCGCCGGTGACGGCAACAACGCGCGCGCCGCTCATTCGGATATGGCGTCGGCAAGTGCAAAAGCACCTGCTAAATACATCGCGCGCGCGCGGCTCCGGCTAAGCTTGCCAGAGGATGTTTGCGGCAAGCTGTGGCGGGGCACGAGAATGATCCTCGCCTCGACACCGTGGCGCGCGCGATAAAGGTTGGCGATTTCCGTGACAAGTGCGTCGCGTTCCGCACGATCGCGTTTGCCGCACTCCACAAGCGCAATGATCTCTTCATCGACGTCACCTTCGATGGAGAAAACAGCGACGTCACCGCTACGCAGGCCCGTCGCCTCCGCTTCGGCGGTCCATTCCAGATCCTGCGGCCATATATTGCGGCCGTTGACGATGATGAGATCCTTGGCGCGGCCGGTAATCACAATCTGACCGTCAACGAGGTAGCCAAGATCGCCCGTATCGAGCCACCCATCATGGGACATCGCGCGCGCGGTTTCTTCGGGCGCATTGAAGTAGCCCGTCATGAGACTGGGGCCGCGCACAAAAATCCGGCCGACGCGCCGATCGTGCAGCGGACGCTCGTTCTCGCCGCGTACCTCCAACTCATGGTCCGGAAGAATATGGCCGCAAAGCACAAAGCTGCGCGGGCGGGCCGCTTTCTCGCCGGCTGGCACCGCATGGTGCTCGCTTTCCAGGACAGAGTTGTCGACCGTGTCGTATCGCATACCTTGCCCGAGCGGCGAGAAGGTCAGCGCGAGCGTCGCCTCTGCCATTCCGTAGCTCGGCAAAAACGCTTTTGCATCGAACCCGCAATGCGCAAAGCGCTCGGCGAAACGCGCGAGCACGTTGGGCCGGATCATGTCGCCGCCGATGCCGGCACCGCGCCAACGCGACAAGTCCAAGCCTTCGGTGGAGAGGCTTTCGGCGCGACGCGCGCACAGCTCGTAACCGAAAGAGGGACTGAAGGAGAGCGTGGCGTTGTTGCGCGTGATGAGGTGCAGCCAGATAAACGGGCGGCGTGCGAATTCGCGCGTTGGAATGATGTCCACCGACATCTGGCAAGCCATCGGCGTGAGCAGAAAGCCGACGAGGCCCATATCATGATAGAATGGAAGCCAGGATATGCCGCGATCGCCTCCCGCAATCCGAAGCCCGTAACGACCGGTGTAATGCGCGTTCGCCATGAACGCGCGCTGAGTCACGGCGACGCCGAGAGGAAACCGTGTGCTTCCCGACGAAAATTGCAGATAGCTGAGGCTTTCAGGTTTTTGTTTCGGCAGATCGCCGGTAATGGGGCTCACATTATCCAGCGATGCGAGCGTGCCGCACAATTTGAGGTCAAGACCTTCGGCAGCTTCACCGAGCCAGTTTTCAAACATGGCCGGACCAAACGCGGCTGTGGCCTGCGCGCTCTCGATCATGCGCCGCAGATGGGCGATGTAGCCCTCCTTGCCGCCGAAAGCAGCTGGAAGCGGCATGGGCGCCGGTACGAGGCAAGCATATTGGCAGGCAAAGAATGCTCGCGCGAAGTCGCCGTCGCTCTCAGCGATGAGGCCAACCCGATCGCCGGGCTTGAGTCCCGCACCCAGCATTCGACGCGCAAGCTCCATCGCCTGTTCGCGCAGCGCGCTGTAAGGCAGCGCTTCGGTGATCAGCCCCTTGCCGGAAAAGAAATTGAGACCCGTCGGTCCGCCTGCCGCATAGTCCAACGCCTCGGACAGCGTACCGAAATCCGCAAAGCGCCGCGGTAGCCCAGGATGATGAGACGGGGTCGGTTCTATCATGTGCTCCGGACGTTCAATGACCTGCTAAATATGTAGGAAAAGCCATTTAGCGTCGGGTATCAGAGGCTCGCCCGGGTGGCAACTGCCTTGCAACGATAGCCTTAGTAACCATGTGGCATGTCTGTTGCCGCTTCGCGCCGTGAGACGAGCCCAAGTCATTACGGGTGCCGCGCCCACGAAGTCATCACCCAGCACCACGCGCAACGCGGATCTTCCGCCGACAGCCGCGACCACAAGAAGCACTGTCGCCAATGCGCCGCCGGACAATGCGACCTGCATCACCAATCGATAGAGCGCGTTGGTGTTACCTGCAACCCAGAGGCGCGCAAGTTCGGGGTACAGCGCGGGCATGACGAGACGGGCCGGTTTGACGATCGCGACGCGGGACGTCCGGTGGTCTGCCTACGCCAAGGCTTCGGCAGACACACCAATCTCCGCTGCTGCGCAGCGCAGGGTGGTGGGCGGTGACGGGCTCGAACCGCCGACCCTCTCCGTGTAAAGGAGACGCTCTACCAACTGAGCTAACCGCCCTTGAGGCGCGGCTTATAGAGACCACCTGCCCCCGGCTCAAACGCAAACGCCGGCCCCGCGACTTTTCTCAGCCGCGACGCCAGCGCTTGAAATCGGCAATTTCCGATTACGTGTTCAGCGAGTCCTTCAGCTGCTTGCCGGGACGGAAGCGCGGCTGCTTGGACGGCTTGATGGTGATCTCTTCGCCGGTCTGCGGATTGCGGCCTTTGCCGCCTGCGCGGCTGGCGACCACGAACACGCCAAAGCCCGTGAGGCGGACTTCGTCGCCGGCCTTCAGCGCCTCGGTGATGAGGTCGAACACGCCATCGACGGCCTTGGCCGACGTGTTCTTGTCGAGGCCGGAGTGGTCAGAGAGTTTCTGGATAAGGTCGTTCTTGTTCACGAAGGCCTCCCGAGTTGGGCGAATCCCAAGGTTTCCGGACTTTAGGGCGGCTTTCGCACCCCCGCCAAGCCCACAAACCCACGATTTCCAAGGATTCCGGGGAGTAACCCGCAATAGGCCCCCGCGTTCCCATAAAAGAAAGGCCCTGTAAATCGTTGATCCACAAGGCCTTTCGGTCTTTCGCTACATAGCGGGCCCTAGGAGAGCCATCTTCCAGGCCAACCAATAAGCACTTTCGCTTCAACCTCCCCGGTTT
>JANWJQ010000058.1 GCA_025451875.1 Rhizomicrobium sp. | reverse complement strand
TTTCGTGGCGAACGGCCGGCAGCGGCCGGACGCGCAATGGGCCATCTGCCTTGGCGGCCCCGTCAGGGGCAGAGAAAACCCTCTCGTCTGATATAAGATATCGCGAAGGTGCGCGGGCCGTTATGTCGGCCTGCGCACCGGTTCGCACAATCGGCGAATTGTGTTGATCGATCGCGCTCGGACCATCGCATCGCCGCGAAAGGTCTGGACACCGCCCTTCCCAGACAAAAAGATGAAGCTCGAACCGGCGCTGGGCTGCTCCGTGCAATATCTGGCCTGGACCGTCGCAGGCGTGCGGAGACGGGCATGATCGTCAGCTTGGGCGTGGAAGACGAATTGCAGGTTGTCGATGCGCTGACGGGCGCGCTGGCGCCATTCGATATCGAGCGCGCGAAGGCGGCTCTGCCGGACGGTCCTGGTGCGATCACCTGCGAGATCCACAAATGCACCGTCGAATTGCAGACACCCATATGCACAAGCCCCGACGCCATCGCATCGTCGCTGTCGTTCCTGCGGAGCTTTGCGCGCAAGCAGGCCGCGCGCCAGGGACAAGATGTTCTCGCTGCGGGGCTGCATCCGTTTTCGACCTGGCAGAGCCAGCCGGTCTACCAGGACCCGGAGAGCTATCCCACCTACGCTTGGCTGCTGCAGGAGTATGGCGAAGTCGCCCGCAGCGCCTTGTCCTTCGGTCTGCACGTTCATCTGGGTTTGCCGGATGCGAAGCTGCGTATTCCGGTGCTGAATGCATTGCGATCGGTATTGCCGGACGTGTTGGCGCTGTCGGCCAACTCACCCTTTCACGAGGGGCGCGACACCGGGCTTGCGAGCTGGCGTCACAGCGTTCTGGGCCGCTATCCGCGCATGGGCATCCCCGATGCGTGGCCGGATGAGCAGGCCTATTTCAATCATATCGCGCGGTTGCGCCGCCTGGGCAGCATCGCCTCGCATCAAGGCATGTGGGACGATCTTCGCCTGCATCACCGCTACGGCACGTTGGAAGTGCGGATCTGCGATGCGGTTTATTCGCTGGAGCGGATCTGGCTCATCGTCGCGCTCCTGCAATGTGAAGTGATGGTTCTGGCGCAAGAGGCCGCTCGCGGAAGCCTGCCCGAGCCCGAACCCAGAATATGGATCGAAGAAAACAAATGGCGCGCGCGACGTTATGGTCTCGCCGCTTCCTTGGTGGACTGGCGGCGAGACGAAGCTGTTGCCACGCAGGCGCGATACGATCGCTGGCTCGCGCGGCTCTTCCCGGTCGCGAAGAAACTTGGCCTCTGGCCGCGGCTCGAAGTTGCTGTCGCCGCGGCGCTCATGAAAGGCACGGAAGCCGATCAACAGCGCCGCTGGCGTGGCAAGAGCGTTTCTTTCGAGAGCGTGGTAAAGGGCCTTATCGCGGCCAGCGCAGAGCCCTGGGCCGCGTCTTCACCGGTCAGGCGAACACGCCGCGACATCCAAGGCGAGGCTCCGGGAGAAGAAGGAACCGCCGCATTCGCGGATGCCAGCAGCTTTTCCAATTCGCATCGCGCGTAAGAAAAGTCCGTTGGCTGGGGGACTAGGATTCGAACCTAGACAACCAGAGTCAGAGTCTGGGGTCCTACCGTTAGACGATCCCCCAACGGAGGCCGCCCGTTTATACGAGGAGTCCCGTCCTTTCAAGGCGTTGCGCCACGAGGGAAAATCGGCCTTCCGGCCGGGCGCTCAGCCGCCGACGGCCGGCCAAATGGGCAGTCCGGCGCCGACGTCCAGAAAGGCGGTGGCGGTGGCCCGATCCAGCGAGATCATCGCCAGATCGGCGGGGACGTCGCAGGCCTGGCCGCGGCTATAGACGGCGAGGATCATCAGTTGCGGCGGTCCCTCCACGCGGCAAAGCGGAAACGCCGTCAGCTCGAGCGATTTGAACAGGCCGCGTTGGTAGTGGATGCCGAGCACCTGCCACAGCCCGCAGGGATGCCCGACGAGCGTTCGCAATCTTCGCTCCGACGCCGCGCGCATGTGTGCAGGCACGAAATGGAAATAGTCTTGCCCCACGACGGGGAAGGGGATGCGTTCGCGAATGCGTTCGCCGACGACGCAGACGCGCGAACGCGTCTGTTCGCCCGGAATGATGTCCAGCAGCGCGATATCGGGCAGCATCTTCTTGAACCGATGCAGCGACAGGTCGCGGCGGTCCGGCAAGAATCCGTTTCTGGGGAGCGCGCGCCAGGCCGCCTCGAATGCGAGACTGTCCTTGGTGCGCTGCTGGGACAGCGCATCGGGCTCACGTTCCAGAACGTCCACGTGATCGATCTCCATCCGGCCCCCCAACATCGCAGCACGACTATTTCGACTTTGTTGCGCTTTCTTGCTCTTTACTGTGTTGTTCTTTCCGGCGCGGCCCGTCGCGCAAGGGTTCCTTATCAGCAGCTTGACCGCTAAGGTCGAATTTTACCGATTGCGAGAAGCGCCGGCATGGTGAGCAATTCAGGCAGAGGGCCGTCCGGGCGTGGCGAGGTTCTGCGCGAGCGGGTGAAGACGTCCAAGCGCCGCACCGCTTCGTCCAATCGCTGGCTCGAACGACAGCTGAACGATCCTTATGTGCGCGAAGCCAAGGCGAAGGGTTATCGCAGCCGCGCAGCGTTCAAGATCGTCGAACTGGATTCCAGATTTCATTTTCTGAAAAAAGGCGCGCGCATTCTGGATCTGGGCGCCGCGCCGGGCGGCTGGAGCCAGGTGGCGGCTGCGCGCGTGGGTGAGACCGGCAAGGTCGTCGCCGCGGACGTGCTGGAGATGGAACCGATCCCGGGTGTCGAAGTTTTCCTCGCCGATCTCACCGATCCCGATGTGCCGGCAATGCTGAAGAAAGCGCTGGGCGGTCCCGCCGATCTGGTGCTCACCGACATGGCGGCGCCGACCACGGGCCATCGCGCTACGGATCATCTGCGCACGCTCGCGCTGTTCGAAATCGCGCTCGATGTCGCAGAAGACACGCTGCGACCTGGTGGCGCATTCGTCGGCAAGGTTTTTCGCGGCGGTGCAACAGGCGATCTGCTTCAGCGCATAAAGAAGCTTTTCGTCGATGTGAAGCATGTGAAGCCGCCCGCGTCGCGCGCGGAGTCGGTTGAACTTTATCTGGTGGCGCTGGGTTTCCGGGGTTAGGCTTTTGAAAGACCAAGGGGAGAATCCATGCATCGCTTTGTCATCGGCCTTGGCGCCGCGTTCCTGATTGCTGCCGCCGCCATGCCCGCACAAGCCGCGACCGCTGCAAAATCCAACAACGCCGATGCGCGTTTCAAGGCGCTCTACACCAAGGAGTGGACCTGGCGCGAAGACCAATATGCCAGCGGCGAGAACGGCACCCATCACGAGATCATCGATCATCTTCCGAAAGTCGATCCCGCGACGCAGAACATGCGCCTGCGTTACTGGGAAGATGTGCTGAAGCAGGTGAAGGCGATTCCGCGCGGCCAGCTTTCGCCCAAGGAGCAGGTCAATTACGACGTCTATATCCCGCAGCTTGAAGTTCTCATCGCGAGCCAGAAATTCCGCGATTACGAAGCGCCCGCCAATTCGGACACGACCTTCTGGACCGATCTCGGCTATACCGCGCGCGGCAATTTCAAGGGCGAAAAAGACTATGTGAGCTGGATCGCGCAGATGCGCGATGTCCCGCGCTACTTCCACGACGAAATGGATGAGATGCGCGCGGGCCTCAAGCGCGGCTTCACGCCGCCGCAGGTGACGATGCTGGGCCGCGATGGCTCGATCACGACGGTGCTTAACGCCAAGCCGGAAGACACGCTGTTCTACGAACCGTTCAAGCACATGAACGGCGTCGCGCCGGACCGGCAGGCGGCGCTGCGCGCGCAGGCGATCGATGTGATCCGCACGCAGGTGCAGCCGGCCTATGGTGAGCTGCTGAAATTCTGGAACGCCGAATATGTGCCGGGCGCGCGCAAGACGCTGGCGGCGGACGATCTGCCGGACGGCAAAGCCTATTACCGCGCGAAGATCTTCGAGTTCACCACGCTCGACATGGACCCCGCCGAAATTCACAAGATCGGCGAACGGGAAGTCGCGACGCTGCATCAGCAGATGCTGGACACGATGAAGGAGACCGGCTTCAAGGGCGACTTCGCGGCGTTCCAGCAATTTCTGCGCAACGATCCGCAGTTCTACGCGAAGACGCCGCAGGAACTTCTCGACAAGGCGGCGTGGATCGCCAAGGAGTTCGACGGCAAGGCCTCGCAATATTTCGGCCTGTTGCCGCGTTCGCGCTTCGCGATCAAGCCGGTGCCGGACGATCTGGCGCCGTTCTACACTTCGGGGCGCGGCGGGCCGGGCGTCTATCTGGTCAACACCTACGACCTGCCGCACCGCCCGCTCTTCAACCTGCGCGCGATGACGTTGCATGAATCCGCGCCGGGCCACGCCTTCCAGATGCCGCTCGCCGCCGAAGACAAGACGCTGCCGGACTTCCGCCGCTACACCTATATCTCCGCCTATGGCGAAGGCTGGGCGCTCTATTGCGAATATCTCGGCGTGGAGATGAACATGTATCCGACGGCCTATGACCGTTTCGGATATCTGGGCTGGCAGATCTGGCGCGCGGCGCGTCTCGTCGTCGATACCGGCATCCACAGCCAGGGTTGGACGCGCGATCAGGCGATCCAGTACATGCGCCAATATACGGCGCTTCCCGATCATGAGATCCAGACGGAAGTGGACCGCTACATCGCGTGGCCGGGGCAGGCGCTGTCTTACTATCTGGGCGAGATGGAGATTAAAAAAGCGCGCGCGAAAGCGGAAGCGGCGCTTGGTCCCAAGTTCAACATCCGCGCCTTCCACGACACCGTGCTGCAGCTTGGTTCGGTGCCGATGCCGGTGCTGGAGGCGCGCATCGACAAATTCATCGCGGACGGCGGCAAAGGGCCATATCCGGATCTGGAATAGCCGTCGCCATCGCGGCCCGCATTTTCAAAAAAGGGGAAATCGCATGCAGTCCTTCGTCGCCGGTATCGGCATGGCCATTCTTGTCGCCGCTGCGGCGGTTCCGGCGCAGGCCGCGCCAGCGAAAGCGTCGCCGAAGGTGAGCGCGGACGCGCGTTTCGAGGCGATCTACACGAAGGAATGGGCGTGGCGCACCGCGCAGTTCGGGCGGCAGGACGGCAAAGGCGTGGACGACTATCTGCCGAAGATGGATCAGGCCACGCAGGACATGCGCCAGCATTATTGGGAAGACACGCTCAAGCAGGTCGAGGCGATCCCGCACGCGCAGCTCTCGCAGAAGCAGCAGGTCAATTACGACGTGTACGTGCCCCAGCTCAAGGTGCTGATCGAAGACCAGAAATTCCACACCTACGAAATGCCCGCCAATTCGGACTCCCAGTTCTGGTCCGGCTTCGGCGACGACGACAGCGGCTTCAAGACCGTGCAGGACTACAAGAACTGGATCGCGCAGATGCGCGACATCCCACGCTATTTCGACGAAGAGGTCGCGTTGATGAAGGCCGGGCTGGCGCGCGGCTTCACGCCGCCGCAAGTCACGCTCGTCGGCCGCGACAAATCCATTTCCAATGTCGTTGCCGCGAAGCCGGAAGACACATCGTTTTACAAGCCGTTCAAAACGATGGCCGGCGTGCCGGCGGATCAGCAGGCGGCGTTGCGTGCGCAAGCCGCGAGCGTCATTCGCGACACGGTGCAGCCGGCTTATGTGGGCCTGCTCAAATTCTGGAACGAGCAATATGTGCCGGGCGCGCGCAAGACGCTGGCGGCGGACGATCTGCCCAACGGCAAGGCGTTCTACCGCTCGCAGATCATCGAATACACCACGCTCGACATGGACCCGGCCGAGATTCACAGGATCGGCGAACAGGAAGTCGCCACGCTGCACCAGCAGATGCTGGATGCGATGAAGGAGACCGGCTTCAAGGGCGATTTCGACGCGTTCCAGAAATTCCTGCGCAGCGATCCGCAATTCTACGCGAAGACGCCGCAGGAGCTGCTCGACAAGGCGGCATGGATTGCGAAGACGTTCGACGGCAAGGCCGCAACCTATTTTGGCATGATGCCGCGCGCGCGCTTCGCCATCGTGCCGGTGCCGGCGGATATCGCGCCGTTCTACACATCGGGCCGCGGCGGTCCCGGCGTCTATCTGCTGAACACCTACGACCTGCCGCATCGCCCGCTGTTCAACCTGACGGCGCTCACGCTGCACGAATCCGCGCCGGGCCATGCGTGGCAGATTCCGCTCGCCGCAGAAGACAAGACGCAGCCGGATTTCCGCCGCTACACCTACATCTCCGCTTACGGCGAAGGCTGGGCGCTGTATTGTGAATGGCTCGGCAATGAGATGGGCATGTATGAGACGCCTTATGATCGCTACGGCATGCTCGGCTATCAGATCTGGCGCGCGGCACGTCTCGTCGTCGATACCGGCATCCACAGCCAGGGTTGGACGCGCCAGCAGGCCATCGACTACATGGTGAAATACACCTCGCTTCCGGAACATGAAGTCGAAACGGAAGTGGATCGCTACATCACCTGGCCGGGGCAGGCGCTGTCCTATTACATGGGCGAGATGGAGATAAAGAAGCTGCGCGCCAAGGCGGAAGCAGCCCTCGGCCCCAAATTCAACATCCGCGCCTTCCACGACACCGTGCTGCAACTGGGCTCGGTGCCGCTGCCGGTTCTGGACGCCCGCATCGACAAATTCATCGCCGATGGCGGCAAAGGGCCCTATCCCGATCTGGAATAGTCGCCCGGTCTGTGCCTCAATCTCGGAAAACCAAAATCCGAGATTGAGGAAACGACAAGATGGCCATCGACTTTGAAATCCCGCCCGAGGCAAAAGCCATTCGCGCGAAGGTGCGCCAGTGGGTGGAAGACGAATGCCGCCCCGCGGAAAAGAAGCTGCTGGATGGCGGCGACTACAAGACGGTGCTCGGCGAGCTGCGCAAGAAGGCGCGCGCGCAGGGCCTGTGGTGCCCGTTCATCCCGAAGGAATATGGCGGCATGGGCCTTGGCCCCCTCGCCAACGCGCTGGTGCAGATGGAGCTTGGCGAAAGCTATCTCGGCGCGCTGTCGATGAACACGCAAGGTCCGGACGACGCGACCATGCTCACCTTGCTGCAGAACGGCACGGACTTCCAGAAAGAGAAATTCCTCAAGCCGCTCCTGAACGGCGAGAAGCGCATCTGCTATTCGATGACGGAGAAAGCCGCGGGCGCCGACGCCACCGGCATGCAGACGCGCGCGGAGAAAAAGGGCAACGACGCCTACATCCTGAACGGCGAGAAGTGGTTCTCCTCGGCCGCGAGCGTTGCCGACATCGCGCTCGTCATGGCGAAGACCGATCCGAACGCGCCGCGCCATCAGCAATTCTCCACCTTCCTCGTGGAGCTGCCGAACCCCGGCTACAAGATCAAACGCGACATCAAGACGATGGCGATCGAAGGTCCGCTCAGCCACGTCCTCGGCGGCGGACATTCCGAAATCGAGATCAAGGATCTCGAAGTGCCGGCGGAGAATCTGCTGGGCGGCGAGGGCAATGGCTTCAACATGGGCCAGCATCGCCTGGCTTATGGCCGCCTGCGCCACGGCATGCACAATGTCTCGATGGCGCAGCGCGCGCTCGATCTTGCCACCGCGCACATCACCCAGCGCACCACCTTCGGCAAGAAGCTGGACGAGCGCCAGGCCGTGCAGTTCATGCTCGCCGAATGCGCCACGCAGATCTACATCGCGCGGCTGATGATCCTGCACATCGCCTACAAGGCCGAGAAGGGCATGGATCTTCGGCAGGAGAACGGCATCGCGAAGGTCTATCTCGCCAACATGGTGCACAAGGTGGTGGACACGGCGATCCAGCTGCATGGCGCGCTCGGCTACAGCCAGGATACGCCGCTCGCCCGCTGGTACACGCATATCCGTTCGCAGCGTCTGGTCGATGGTCCCGATGAAGTCCACAAATGGACGACGGGCCGCAATGTGATCAAGGCGTTCAAGGCCAACGGCACGACCGCGGCGGCGTGCGGCGGGGATTTGCTGTAGTCGCGGTTCAATCACCTCCCCCTCGTGGGGAGGTCGATAATTCGCGTAGCGAATTTCGGGTGGGGGGATTGTCTTGCACCCCCACCCGGATCGCTTCGCTCTCCGACCTCCCCACAAGGGGGAGGTGATTATTCGAGCGGGAACTGACCGCAAATGACCGCCTTCGACTATCTCTCCGTTCTCTTCTCCATCGTGCTGGGCCTGTCGATCACCCAGCTT
This sequence comes from Rhizomicrobium sp., assembly GCA_025451875.1. Lineage (GTDB taxonomy): Bacteria > Pseudomonadota > Alphaproteobacteria > Micropepsales > Micropepsaceae > Rhizomicrobium. The sequence goes on along the minus strand of JANWJQ010000058.1, from coordinate 4,895 downwards.
CTGGCCGGCTTCGCGGGCATGGTGCGCGGCCGCGCGCGCATCGCGTTCTATTGGCCGCTGCCGCTGCAGATGCTGGCGCTGTTCCTGATCAATGTGCAGTCCTGGTGGGCGATGTTCGGCATGCGCTACATGCGCGAATGGAATTTCTTCGGCTTCTTCATCGTGCTCTTGCAGGTGGTGTTCACCTATCTGATGTCCGCCACCATCACGCCCGACCCGGTGGGCGAGGAAAGCCGCCTCGACCAGCGCGAATTCTTCTTCCGCGAGAAGAACTGGTTCTTCATCGTCTCGCTGGGCACGCTGTTCTCAAGCCTGACAAAAGACTTCTTCGTGATCCCCGGCCCGCCCGGCACGCCCGACATCGCCGCGCACGGCATCTTCATCGCGCTGATCCTGATCGGCCTGTTCACGACGAAGGACTGGGTGATCAAAACCGTCATCCCGATCACGTTCCTGATGTATTGCGCCTATATCGCGCTGCTGTTCGTGCAGTTGCCGCGATAGAGGGCCGCTCATGTCTGAACAGGCCGATCTGCGGAGGAGTTGGACAGTCGCGGTCCTCGTTTGTTTTGTCGTGAACCTTGTTCCAGCACTTCTGGCGGCGATTGTTCTCAAAAAGAGCGCGGGGCAGATCGCGGAGCCATATTTCGCTTTGGTCGCGATACAGATCGTCGCCACGATGCTGGCTTGGCGTCTGAGAAAATGGGAGGAGCGTGGTGGAGAACCGGCGCGGGTGGCTTTCGGTTGGGCACTGATGGTGGCTTTTTTAAGCTGCGGTGCGATTGCGACGTTTGTTTACTCCGCTGCCGAATTTCGATTGCTCGACGTAAGAGCAAACTGGGACGTAATTCTCTTCGCAGGAATCGCCACAATCTTCGTTTCAGGGGTGAGCATGTACTATCAAAGTCTGCCGCGGTTGGTTGCGAGAGCCTCGAAAAGGATCGATCCTCGATAAGCATTGGCAGTCTCAACGCGGACAAACCCCATGCCTATTCCCGCCACCACCGGCGCCTTCGCCATCGTTCCAAGCAACGATCTGCAGGCCGGTGGGGATTTGCTTTAAAAAATCACCTCCCTACAAGGGGGAGGCGATGTTGAACTTCAATCGCGTCAACCACCCGCCGGCTTGTTCACGTCCCATTGCGCCGCGAAGGCGCGGCTGTAGGCGGGACGCGCTTCGGCGCGGGCGACATAGGCGGCGAGGGTTGGGAATTCGTCGAGCAAGCCCGACGCGCGCAGCCGCAGCAGCACCGACGCCATCATCAGGTCCCCCGCGCTGAACGCGCCATCGAGCCATTCGGCATCGCCGAGCGCCACGGAAAGCTGGCGCAGCCGGTCGCGGATGCGATCCTTGACGGCAGGCATGCGTTCGGCGGCCCAGGGCTTGTCGCGCTCGAGAAGCAGGGCGTTTTGCAGTTCCAGGATCGGCGGCTCCACACTGTTCACGGCGGCGAACATCCACGCGATCGCGCGCGCCCGCGCATGCGCATCCTTGGGCAACAGGCCCGCGCGCGTTTGCGCGATGTGAAACACGATCGCCCCCGTCTCGAATAGCGCAAGATCGCCTTCTTCATAAGTCGGAATCTGCCCGAACGGATTGAGCGCCAGATGCGCGGGCTCCTTCATCGCCTTGAACGATACCAGACGAACCTCGTAAGGCTGCCCCACTTCCTCCAGCGCCCACCGCACCCGCGTATCCCGCGCCAGCCCCTTGCCGCCATCGGGCGAACGTTCAAAGGCGGTGATGGTGGGGGGCATGGGAGGGTTCCGGCGGAATGCAGCTAAGAACTTGGGGATATGTATTCTGTCGCCGGATTCCTGCGATTTTCAACTCATAATCCAATACTGGGGTTTTTGGTGACTTGCGCATTTTACTATTACAATTCGCGCTACATTGCTTTTTGCTTCAGCTCTTCTGGGGGGCGTGATGGATAATGCTGAATGGCATTATGTTTTGAGTGGAAAATCGGAGGGGCCAGAGACAGAAGATCGTCTATTGGAGTTGCTCAACTCTGGAAAAATTGATCGCAAGACACCAATTTGGCGGCGAGGAGCGGATGGCTGGCTTCCACTTGAACAAGCACTTGGCTTGACGACGCATCCTCCGCCAGTACCCGGAATTGCTCCAGACGTAGCCGCGCAGACCAGAGACCAGTTTAACCAGTCTCTTGCGCCTTTTTCGCATGGTGTATCTGGATATCAAGACCTCGCGCCTCACCCGTGGCGGCGTTATTTTGCTCGCCTCCTTGATACAGCTGTGAACGGGGCAATCATGTGGTTTCTTGTAGGAACCCTGATCGTCTCAATAGATCAGGATTCTTACAAAGCTTTTCTTGATTATCTTGGCAAACCTGACAGTCGATACCTAAATTCGATGGCGACCTTCCTTCTAGCGATCTTTCCCAATGCGCTACTGATTGGGTTTACTGGCTCCTCGCTCGGCAAGTTGGTGTTTGGTATTCGTGTCACCGAACTTGACGGAAATGCCCTTGGCTTTCGAAAAGCATTGCGGCGAGAATTTCTTGTCTGGGTGAGGGGGTTGGGTTTCGCAATTCCTATAGTTGTTCTCTTTACGGTTCTATCCGCGTTCAGCCGTTTGAAGAACACCAAGAAAACGTCGTGGGATGAAGAGCTTCAGATTAGAATCGGCCATCGAAGGGAATCTGCTGGACAGACAGTATTGAATTTTGTCGGCATCATCCTTTGGCTGAGCGTCACAGCAATTTTGCTTGCGATGAACAATGTCTGAGGTACGCGGACCATATTGGTATGTGAGTGATGGCGGTCGAACTGTTGGTCCCTATTCGGGCGCGATGCTCGATGAACGCTTGCGGAGAGGGGGGATAACAGCGAAGGCACTTGTTTGGCATGAAGGTTGGTCCGATTGGCAACCAATTGCGGTGCATTTCAAGTTTCCAGAAGATCGTGGTGCCGATCCCGCTGATCAACCCGTTAATGTCGCCAATAGCCTTGAGGGGGCGGGGATCAGCATTTTGCGCGGTGTGGTGCCACCCCTCATCTCCGCAGCGGCTCTTATAGCCTACATCGCGGGAGAGCCTGGAAACGATGTAATCGACCCAACAACATTTGTGTGGCTGCGAATTGCATTGGCTGCGTCGATGTTCGTCGCGGCTATTTTTTCAGCTTTGTATTGGTGGAACCGCGCGTTTAGCGAATCTTTGAAATTTTCCGGAATCGTCAAGGTCGGAGTCATATCTGGGAGCGTTGTCGTTGGGGTTGTCTGTGTCGTTTCCCTACTTAATCTGCCGCTTCAATATCGCATTCATATCGCCCGAAAGAGTTTTGATCAGTACAGCGTGCAGACAGACGTGGTGGGTGGCACGCTAACCATTCGAGGTTTGATTGGGCCGGGCCTGTCGAATGCAATTAGCACCCAGATAGGAGCTAACGCCTCAATATCGACGGTTATAATAGACAGCTATGGCGGCTTGGTCGACGAGGCGCTAGATACAGCGCGAGCTATTCAAGCCCACGGTAATCTGACCGTTCGGGCGCGCGGCGCTTGCAACAGCGCTTGCCTGATTGTTTTTATGTCCGGCGACAAGCGAGTAGCCCCAAGAAATCTGGAATTTGGTTTCCACGCTACTTCAGCGATTACGCCAATTGCTGGGGCGTATAATCTGGAGGCTTTGAGTCAGTTAGATTCGGATGCCGATAGTTACTTACGGACACGTGGCATTCCTGACTCAATGCTTGACGCGGCACGCGCTGCTGGACCGGGAAAACTTGTTCCAGTATCGGCGATCGAGTTGGCTGACGTCGGCGCGGTAACTCAACTCCTGGATGGTGACGAATCTATTTCGCTTGCCCGCGCTAAGTGGATGGCGATCGTTGATGCCTTGAGAAACGTTCAAGGCGGGAAGCCGCTTGTAGGCCTGTTTCAAACAATCGATGCCGTTGCTCCGAAAGAGACGCTGACCTACGGGCCAGAGTTATGGAGACTATCGCAGTCGGGTGACACAAGGGGCGTTATGACAGCAGTCAGAACGCTCATCGCAAAGCTGGGTGCATACGCAATGCCGGCAGCGGATGACAATGCCATTGTCGGAATGATGCGCGTTACCAGCATCGAGATAGGTCGGATACGTCAGCAACAAAGCTGGGATAGTTGCGCAAGCTTTCTTGATGGCAAAGGCTTCGGATCAATCCGGATGCCTCCGAATATTGCGTCCTTAGAGTATGGAGCTACTGCGAAACTTTTGAAGACCGCAGCTGCCCGGAACTGGATTCCCCAAGGAGTGCCGGCATGGGCCACGGTTGAGGGGCCTTCTATTGCTAAAGCGGTTGCCTTGGAAATGTTGGCGAACGGAGAAGACATTCGGTCTCTCAAAACTGACCCGCGAATTGCATGCGATTGGTCCGCTGATCTTTTAACGGCCATTTTGGAAAAGCCACCGAGTGAAGCGGCAGGCCTATATCGATGGCTCCTGTTAGACAAATGATCTGACAATTTGTCAGATATTTTTCCTGAATCAGGCTTGATTATCCTATCTAATGTTCTCTATATGTTCTTCCAGGGGCAATGGCTGGGAGAACACCTTTGACGACGTAGCTTCACCGCAAGGACAGACAGGTAAGGGGCCAAACTTGCGTGGACCCCGCGCGGAGACCATCCGGAGCCGGACAACTTAAGACCGGGCGAAGGATGGGCACTCCGCATGAAAACCGGGGAGGTTGAAGCGAAAGCGCCATGTGGTGTCGGTCTGCAAGAGGGCCTTCGGCGGGCCTGCTGTGTAGCGAGAACACCGGGAGGCTCCGCTAAGACGTTGGCGGGGCCTCTCTTTTTTGCGCCTTGCAGAATCGAAATCGGGCGGATATACGCGCCCATGGAACAGCGCTCCACCATCCGCGAAGCCCTTACCTTCGACGATGTC
>JANWJQ010000057.1 GCA_025451875.1 Rhizomicrobium sp. | reverse complement strand
GTCGTTCGGATTTGCCGAGCCGGTGAGAACGCCGGCCACGTTGCGTGTCTTGAAATGGCTGATCTTGGAGTGCGCATCGACGGTGAGCGTCTCGCCCGTCATCGGCACGGCCTTGAAGCCGGGCTTGTTGGCGGCGGCTTTTTCCGTTGCGTAATCGAGACCGGCACGTTTGAAGAGATCCTGCGCCGTGTCGAGCGTGACCCATCCCTGGATCGGCACCATGCTCGCATCCTTGTCCGGATTGTCGAGCCACGACTTCAGGCCGGAGTTGGAATTGCGCACGACCTGCCAGCCATAAGCGGCCGGGTAGGTTTCGTGGACGATGATCGCGGCGGCAGCGCCGTGACGCGCCGCTTCCTCATATTTGTAGGTCCAGCGGCCATAATAGGTCATGGCCTTGCCCTTGAAGAACTTCGGATCGGGGTTCTTGTCCTCTCCGCCCGGATCGTTGATGAGGATGACGACCGTCTTGCCCTTCACATCCACGCCCGCATAGTCATTCCAGTGATATTCCGGCGCGACGACGCCATAGCCCACGAACACCAGTTGCGATTTGTCGACCTTGACGTCATCGCTGGCGAATTGCGGCGTCCAATAAACCGTCTTCTCGGGGAAGCCCGGCGTCACCGCGCCCTTCGGCGTATCGATGCGGAACGAAGACTTGCTGGCCTCCAGCGAGATATTCACAGCCGGAACGTCCTGGAAATAGCTGCCGTGATTGGCGGGGGCGATACCGATGCGCTTCAGCTCGTCCGCGATCCATTGCGCGGCCGCTTCGCCGTTCACCGTGCCGGGGCCGCGGCCTTCGAACGCGTTGTCCGAAATCGCCTTGTCGCGCGACGAAAGATCGGCGGCAGAGATATCGGGCGTCGTGGTGGGGTGGCCGGGATATTGCGCGGCGAAAACGGGCGCGGCGACAGCAAGCACCGCCGTGGCAAGCAGGACATTCCGAATGTTGCGAAAACGCATGTGCGAACGTACTCCCCTTATTTTGGTGGAGGCATCCTAAGTGCCATGCCCGCCTGTGCAACCGCCTTCGGCATTCCGTATAGTCACAAATTGTCGCTCAGAAAGGCCCCAGATCATGCTCAAATTCATCCGCTCGCGCGGCTCCATCGATGCCGGCCTGCCCTTTTCCGACGCCGTGCGTGTCGGCGACATCATGTTTTTCTCAGGGTCGCTGGGAAATGTGCCAGGGAAAATGGAAATCGTGCCGGGCGGCATCGAAGCCGAAACGCGGCAGATGTTCGACAACATCGCCCGCGCGCTGGAGCAGAACGGCCTTTCCTTCGATGACGTGTTCAAGTGCCAGGTGTTTCTGGCCGACATGAAGGAGTGGCCGGCCTTCAACAAAATCTATGTCGAGTACTTCAAGCAGGACCGCCTGCCGGCACGCTCGGCGCTTGGCGTGAATGGTCTGGCGCTGGGTGCGCGCGTCGAGATGGAGATCACCGCTTTCGCAGGTGCGAAGTAGCAGGATAAAAGTTCCGGCCACGGCACCAAACCGGCCGCTCTCGCGTTTGTTCCCGAGACCGTTCGGGAGAAGAGCTTTGAAACATCCGATATTGCTTGCGAGTGTCGCCGCCGGAGCGCTTTTGATCGCGCCGCTCGCCGTCATGGCGCAGACGAGTCCGGCGGCGACGAACCCGACTTCGCCCGCCATGACCAACCCGAAGAACGCGGACAATCCGCAATGCACGCAGCCCGCACCGGGCGAAACGCATGTGGACCGCGCGAACTGCTCCAAGACAGCCACGCCCGCGCCCACCAAGACTCTGCCAAAACCGAAGGCCAAGACAGCGTCCGTCCCGGCAAGCACGGCACCGGAAACAACACCGCCGACGCCAAGTGCCGAAACCTGTCCGAAGCCAAGCTCGTCCGCCACCACGCCGACGCCAAGCAATCCGCAATGCAATACCCACAGCGGCGCGCATGAAGGCGGCCCTTACGGGCACTAGCCTCTAAGACGGGCTATAGCGGGATGTTGTCGTGCTTCTTCCAGATTTGAGGAACCTGCTTGTTTTTCAGCATCCGCAGTGCGCGCACGATGCGCCAGCGGGTGGAATGGGGGCGGATTACGTCGTCGATATAGCCGCGTGACGCCGCGATGAAGGGGTTGAGGAAGCGATCCTCATATTCCTTCGTGCGCGCCGCGATCTTGTCCGGATCGCCGATGTCCTGGCGGAAGATGATCTCCACCGCGCCCTTCGCGCCCATCACCGCGATCTGCGCCGACGGCCACGCATAGTTCACGTCCGCGCGCAGGTGCTTGGAGGCCATCACGTCATAGGCGCCACCATAGGCCTTGCGCGTGATCACTGTGATCTTGGGGCATGTCGCTTCGGCATAGGCGAACAACAGTTTTGCGCCGTGCTTGATGATGCCGGTGTGTTCCTGCGCGGTGCCAGGCAGGAAGCCCGGCACATCCACGAAGGTGACGATCGGAATGTTGAAGCAGTCGCAGAAGCGCACGAAACGGGCGGCCTTGCGGCTCGCATCGTTGTCGAGCACCCCGGCCAGCACCATCGGCTGGTTGGCAACGATGCCCACCGTCTTGCCTTCCATGCGCCCGAAGCCGGTGATGATGTTGCGGGCAAAGGCTTCACCGATCTCGAAGAAATCCGCCTCGTCCACGACCTTCAGGATCAACTCCTTCATGTCGTAAGGCTTGTTCGGATTTTCCGGCACCAGCGTATCGAGGCTCATTTCCTGGCGCCCCGGCGCGTCGTCTGTCGGCCAGCTCGGCGTTTCGTCGCGGTTGGAGAGCGGCAGGAAATCAAACAGGCGGCGCAGCTCCTCGATGGCGATGACATCGTTCTCGAACGCACCGTCGGCCACGGCGGATTTGGTGGTGTGGACCTTCGCGCCGCCGAGCTGTTCCGGCGTCACGTCTTCCTGCGTCACCGTCTTCACCACGTCGGGGCCGGTGATGAACATGTAGGACGTGTCCTTCACCATGAAGACAAAGTCGGTCATCGCGGGCGAATAGACGTCGCCGCCCGCGCACGGGCCCATGATCATGGAAATCTGCGGCACCACACCGGACGCGAGCACGTTGCGTTTGAACACTTCGCCGTAGCCCGCGAGCGAGGCCACGCCTTCCTGGATGCGCGCACCGCCGGCGTCGAGCAGGCCGATCACCGGCGCGCCGTTCTGCATCGCCATGTCCTGGATCTTGCAGATCTTCTGGGCGTGGGTCTCGGACAGCGAGCCGCCGAACACCGTGAAGTCCTTCGCATAGACATAGGTCATGCGGCCGTTGATCGTACCCCAGCCGGTAACAACGCCGTCGCCGGGAATGATGTTCTTGTCCGCGCCGAAGTCCGTGTTGCGATGCTGGACGAACATGTCGAACTCCTCGAAGGAGTTCGGATCGAGCAGCAGCTCGATGCGCTCGCGGGCGGTCAGCTTGCCCTTGGCATGTTGCGCTTCGATGCGGGTTTCGCCGCCGCCGGCACGGGCGCGTTCGCGGCGCTTTTCGAGTTCGGTGAGGATGTGTTTCATAAGGTGGACGCCCGTTAAAGCTGCAAATCGGCCCGGAGATTGTGGGGCTTGGGCGGGCCGGTCAAGCCAAGAGCTGCAGGAAACGCGCCGCCGCGGAAAGCTCTTCGGCGTGACGTTTCAGCCGCTTCTCAGCCTCCGAATCCATGCCCCATTTTTCGGCCTGATAGGTCTCATCGATGATGACGGCGGCGAAGGCCTGATCGGCGGTGATGCGGCGGTCTGCCATCGCCAGCGCGAGGATGAGCGAGCCGGTGAGCATGGTCGCGGCATGAAGCGCCGAAAGCGCGAAATCGTCTTTTGCGGCGACAGCATGTTCGAGCGCGGCCAATGCCTCCGCGGGCTGCGCGATATGGCCAACGCCGGAGGTGACATCCAACCGTGCGCCATGGCGTTCCGCCGCCCAGTCCAGCAATGGATCCCATGCCGCCGCCTGACGCGCGGCCAATTCCCGCGGCGTGTCGGCGCGATAGGACAGAAGATCGGTGCCGCCAAACGACAGCGCATGGTTCGCCACTTTCGCGCGGTCCACCTTCACGCCATCGATGGCGCCGAACGACAAGCGTGTGAGATGCATGGACAACGGATCGATAGTATCGTCCTGCGCGCGCCACTCTTCGGCAACCGCTTCGGCCAAAGCGCGGGTCGGCAATTCGAGCGTCGCCTTTGCCTGCGTCTTCAAGGTGCGGCCATCGAGGAGAACGCGGAATGCGCCGCCCTCTTCCGCGACGGAGACGTCTTTATAGAAGCGCTTCATTTGCGTTTCGATTTTGGCTTTGCAAACAGATCGCGCGCATCGGCTTCGTTGAAGCCGAGAAATTTCCACGACTTCTCCATATGCGGCGGCAGCGGCGCGGTGACTTGCAGACGGCCTTCACCGGGATGCTCGATGTCGATGGAGCGCGCATGCAGATGCAGCTTGTCCGCGATCTCACCTTTGCCGCGCGACAGCGCCGCGCCATATTTGAAATCGCCGACGATGGGCGTTCCCAGCGACGCCAGATGCACACGGATCTGGTGCGTGCGGCCCGTCAGCGGCTTGGCCGCGACCCAGGCATATTCGTCGCCCGCGTGATCGACAACGACGTAATCGGTCAGCGCGTATTTCGCGTCCTCGTCGTTGATGTCCTTGCCGACGACGCGCTCATCGCGGCCATGCGGTCCGTGGCCGCCTTCTTTGGCCAGCGCCAGCTTGATCGTGCCGCGCTTTTCCTTCGGCACGCCTTTCACCAGCGCCCAATAGATTTTTTTTGCGTCGCGTTTCGCCAGCAATTCCGACAGCAACGCTGCCACGGACGTGGTACGCGCGATCAGCAACACGCCGGAGGTGTCGCGATCGAGGCGATGCACCAGCTTGGGGCGCTGCTGCTTTTCATACATGAGCGCGCCCAGCATTCCGTCCACATGCCTGGTCAGGCCTGAGCCGCCCTGCGTGGCGAGGCCGGACGGCTTGTTCAGGACGATCACCGAGGAGTCCATGTAGATGACAGCATCCTCGATGGATTTATCCTCAGGTCTATCCACCTGTGCGCGTTTTGTGGGTACTTTTTTGAGCTGCTCGGCCGCGCGGGTGTGGACGCTTTCCAATTGCGGCGGCAGGCGAAGCATTTGGCCTGTGGACAGCCGCTCGCTCGCCTTGGCGCGCTTGCCGTCCACCCGGATCTCGCCCTTGCGCAGCAGCTTTTCCAGCATGATGTGGCTCAGCGCCGGATAGTGGCGTTTGAACCAGCGATCGACGCGGACATCGTTGTCGTCTTTGGAAACATGGACGGTCTTGGCCATCAGACGGCAGCCCGCACGAGCCAGAGGCCTGCGAACAGCGCGAGGATCGACAGCGTCGTGGAGCCGACAATATAGACGGCGGCGCTGCCGTAATTTCCGCGCTCGATCAGCAGCGCGCTGTCGAGTGAGAAGGTCGAGAAGGTCGTATAGCCGCCAAGGATGCCCGTGGTGAGAAAGGCGCGCATCTCCGGCGTGAGGCTGATCTTGAGCGCCGACAATTCCACAATCAGGCCCATCACGAAGCCGCCGGTGATGTTCACCACGAAGATGCCCCACGGATAACCGGGCCACGCCGCGGACTGGATAGCGCCTGCCACAAAATAGCGCAGCAAAGCGCCAAGGCCGCCGCCGACGCCGACGGCAAAAAGGATCATTGGAGTCATTTTGGAACCGTTGTTTATCTGGCGCGGGATATAACAGATTTCCCGGCGCTATTCTTCTTTTTGGGCCCGCTTTTCCCGCAGTTTTGCCCAGTAATCCAGCCGCTTGGCGATCTCGCGCTCAAAACCGGTTTCCTTGGGCGCGTAGAAGTCCTGCCGATCCATCGCCTCGGGAAAATAGTTCTGCCCGGAGAACCCTTCCTCGGCTTCGTGGTCGTATTCATAGCCTTTGCCGTAGCCCAGATTCTTCATCAGCTTGGTCGGCGCATTGAGGATGTGGGCCGGTGGCATCAAAGAGCCATGCTCCTGCGCCGCGCGTTTGGCGGCCCCAAGCGCGACATATACCGCGTTCGATTTCGGCGCGGACGCCAGATAAATCACCGCTTGCGCCAGCGCGATCTCCCCTTCGGGCGAACCGAGAAAGTCATAAACATCCTTCGCCGCGAGCGCCTGCACCACGGCCTGCGGATCGGCCAGACCGATATCCTCCACGGCAGCCCGCACCAGGCGGCGCGCGATATAGAGCGGCTGCTCGCCACCTGCCAGCATGCGCGCCAGCCAGTAGAGCGCCGCGTCGGGATCGCTGCCCCGGATCGATTTATGCAGCGCGGAGATGATGTTGTAGTGCTCTTCGCGGCTCTTGTCGTAGAGCGGCATGCGCCGCTGCACGGCCGTTGTAAGCCCGGCACTGTCGAGCGGCTTCACGATCTTCAGTGACGCAAGTTCTTCGGCAAGATTGAGCAGATAACGCCCATCGCCATCCGCCATCGCGCGCAAAGTCTGGCGCGCGTCGTCGGTGAGCTTGAGTGGTTCGCCATAATGCGCTTCGACGCGCTGAAGGAGCGTTTCCAGCGCCGCGTCATCCAGGCGGCGCAGCACGAGCACCTGCGTGCGCGAGAGCAAGGCGCCATTCAGTTCGAAGGACGGGTTTTCGGTCGTGGCGCCGACGAGCACAATCGTTCCGTCTTCGACAACCGGCAGAAAGGAGTCCTGCTGGCTGCGGTTGAAGCGATGGATCTCATCAATGAAGAGAAGCGTGCCCTGCCCGATGCGGCGGCGCTGGCGCGCAGCTTCAAAGGTCTTCTTGAGATCGGCGACGCCGGAAAACACCGCCGACAATTGCTCGAAATGCAGCTTGAATTGCGTGGACAGCAGCCGCGCGATGGTCGTCTTGCCGGTGCCGGGCGGGCCCCACAGGATGATCGAATGCGCGCGGCCTTGCGCCACCATGCGCCCTATAGGCCCTTCGGGACCGATCAGATGATCCTGTCCGACAACCTCGGCCAACGTCTTCGGCCGCAGACGGTCCGCCAGCGGGCGCGGCGCGTCGTTTTCCAATCCTCCGGCTTCAAACAGATCGCTCATTCAGAAATATAGCGCGCAGCGATCTCGTCCGCTACGCAATCCAGCGCAGGGTCTTTTTTGTCAATTTCCAATATCCGTTCTGCTTTTCCCAATGGGTATTCCAACCCGAGCCACAGAGATTGCCGCAATATGTATCGACAAGCAGGTCAGCCTCGTTGCCGTCATGGGACAACCAAATACGCGAAAAATGATAATTCACCGGCCAGGGATCGCCCTTCTTCGGTGGGAACGTGGGATTGAGATCAAGGTGCTTCGTGGGAATGGGAAGGTGTTTGAAAACTTCTCCGCAGTTTGTGCTTTCCGGCTGCGAAACACCGAACATCGACGCCATAACCGGTCTATTCCACGGCAAACGAAAAAGCCAAGAAACAGGAAGCACTGAGGCAACTTCATCAGGACGCGTCAATATCGGTGAAAAAGAACGTATCTCATGGTTGAACGCTGGATCTGCAAATTCGCGAACAGAATTGTAAGACAGTGCGATGCCGGCAGCAGCCAAGCATTCCTTATGTTGATATACGGCATCGTGCCAGACACTTTTGCCATACCCGCCGACAGCGAAACAACTCGCTGTCGATAGCAAGACTAAGCCAACGATCAATCCAGCTAATGCCTTCAGCATTTTCTAACCATTAACGCTCAGCGACATCCGACTGCCACCACGGTCCACTACGAGCGTCCAATGGCCCTGTGATGCGGTGAGCGCCGCAGTGAGTTCCGCGACAGTGTGGATTTCCTTGCCGTTCAAGCCGCGCACGATATCGCCGGGCTGAAAGCCATATCCGGCCGCCGGTGTTCCGGGGGTCACCGATACGATGACCACGCCGGTCGCGCTTTCGTCCATGTTCAGGTCGACGGCCACAGCCGGCGAAAGGTTTTCCACCTTGGCGCCCGTCAACGGATTACGCCCACCGATGGTCGCCGAAGCGCGGGGCATGGTTTCCGGCGGCGCGGTGAGCGTGACGGACACATCGCGCTCCTTGCCGCTCGAGAACACTTTGAAGCTGGGCGCATCGCCGGGCTTGTGGGTGGTGATGCGATAGTTGAGCGACTGCATGTCATCGACGTCATTGCCATCGATCTCCAGCACGACATCGCCGACCTTCAAACCGGATTTCGCAGCAGGACTGTTCGGATAAATCGTCTTCAGGATCACGCCTTCGGGACGCGGCAGGCCGATGCTGGACGCGATCGCACCCGTCACAGGCTGACCTTCGGCGCCGAGCCACGCCATCTTGAAGGAGCCTCCGCCGGCCGTGCCTTCCACAAAACGGCGCGCGAGATTGGACGGGATGGCGAAGCCGATGCCTATATTTCCGCCGGAATTGGAATAGATCGACGAATTGATGCCCGCGAGGCGGCCATCGCTGGTCACCAGCGCGCCGCCCGAATTGCCCGGATTGATGGCCGCATCCGTCTGGATATAGACCGCGTCCGACGAGGTGGATTGGGAGCGCGCTTGCGCCGAGACGATGCCCATCGTCACCGTCTGGCCGACGCCGAACGGATCTCCGATGGCGAGCACCAGATCGCCGACCTGCACCTTGTCGCTGTCCGCGAACGCGACGGTGGGCAGCTTCTCGCCCTTGGTATCGACGCGCAGCAGAGCAAGATCGAGATGGGCATCGGCTTGCACGACCTTCGCCTTGAACTCGCGCTTGTCGGATAGCGCGACGACGATCTCCTGCCCGCCGGCGATGACATGGTTGTTGGTAAGGATCAGGCCGTCGCTGCGCACGATCACGCCGGAGCCCAGCGATTGCTGTACGCGCTGGCGCATCTGGGGCGTAATGCCGAAGAAACGCTGGAACATCGGATCGGCGAACATCGGGTTCACCTGCTGCTGCACGACGCTGCGCGCGTAAACGTTCACGACCGCAGGCGAGACTTTCTTCACGATGGGTGCAAAGGAAAGCTGCATCTGCGTCGCCGATTGCGGAACGATCACCGGCGGCGCAGGCGCCACCTTGGGCGCTGCTGCGGCGAAGGCGGGCCCGTTCGCATCTTCGGTGATGGCGTAGCCCGCGGCGGCAATGCCAAAGAGTGCGGCAGCGGCAATCAACACAACACGGTTCATCGCTTCATATCTCCCGAACGCAAAAGGGCGGCCTCGACGGCCGCCCTTTCTTATTTCACATCTCAGGCATCCGGAAAATTACTCTTCCGTTGCCTCATCGTCGCCGCCCATGACCGGACCGGAGTCCTTGCCCTTGGCGTCGACATCGCGGTCCACGAACTCGATGACGGCCATCTCGGCATTGTCGCCGTGACGGAAGCCCGCCTTTAGAACGCGCGTGTAGCCGCCGGGGCGCTTCGCGTAGCGCGGGCCGATGACGTCGAACAGCTTCTGCACCTGCACCTCGTCGCCGACCTGGGCGATGAGCTGGCGGCGTGCATGAAGGTTCGTTGCACCGCGGCGCGACAGCGTCACGAGCTTCTCCACGACCGGGCGAAGTTCCTTCGCCTTGGGCAGCGTGGTGGTGATCTGCTCATGCTTGATCAGCGCTGCAGCCATGTTCACGAACATGGCTTTGCGGTGAGACGCCGTGCGATTGAGCTTACGGCCTTGGTTGCGATGGCGCATTCTTTAAACCCTCGTCATGGCCGGACAGCGTCAGCGCGATCCGGCCATCCCTTTCCTAATACTGATCCTCGTAACGCTTCGCGAGGTCTTCGATGTTTTCCGGCGGCCAGCCCGGCACTTCCATGCCGAGATGCAGACCCATTTCGGCCAGCACGGCCTTGATCTCGTTCAGCGACTTGCGGCCGAAGTTCGGCGTGCGAAGCATTTCGCCTTCCGTCTTCTGGATGAGATCGCCGATGTAGACGATGTTGTCGTTCTTCAGGCAGTTCGCCGAACGCACCGACAATTCCAGCTCGTCCACCTTCTTGAGGAGAACCGGGTTGAAGGCCAGATCCGGCTTGGCTTCTTCGGCGACACGTTCGCGCGGCTCTTCGAAGTTGATGAAGACCTGAAGCTGGTCCTGCAGGATGCGCGCGGCATAGGCCACCGCGTTGTCGGGCGTGACGGCGCCATTGGTTTCGACGGTCATCGTCAGCTTGTCGTAGTCGAGGATCTGCCCTTCGCGGGTGTTCTCGACCTTGTACGAAACCTTCTTCACCGGTGAGAAAAGCGAGTCGACCGGGATCAACCCGATCGGCGCATCTTCCGGACGGTTGCGGTCGGCGGGGACATAGCCCTTGCCGGTGGCAACGGTCAGTTCCATGCGGAAGTCCACCTTCTCGTCGAGCGTGCAGATGACGAGTTCGGGATTGAGCACTTCGACGTCGGCAACAGCGGCGATATCGCCGGCCGTCACTTCGCCCGGACCCTGCTTGCGCAGCGCAAGGCGCTTGGGGCCTTCCGCGTGCATGCGGATCGCGATCTGCTTTACGTTCAGGACGATGTCCGTCACGTCTTCGCGCACGCCCGGGATGGACGAGAATTCGTGCAACACACCTTCGATCTGGATCGAGGTGATGGCCGCGCCCTGCAGCGACGACAGCAGCACGCGGCGAAGCGAGTTGCCGAGCGTCAGGCCGAAGCCGCGCTCGAGGGGTTCCGCAGTGATGGTCGCCGATTTGCCGACATCGTGGCCGGCTTCAATCTTCAACTTCTGCGGCTTGATCAGTTCTTGCCAGTTCTTCTGAAACATTTATGTCCTCATCGTTTCCCGGACATGTCGGACCATGCCCATTGCGTTCGACGGGTAAGCTCTATTCCGAAAGCAAACTCGTTATTTAGACGCGGCGGCGCTTCGGCGGGCGGCAACCGTTGTGCGGGATCGGCGTCACGTCGCGGATGGACGTCACCGTCAGGCCCACAGCCTGCAGCGCGCGGAGTGCGGACTCACGGCCCGAACCCGGACCAGAGACTTCCACTTCCAGCGTGCGCATGCCGTGATCGACGGCCTTCTTGCCGGCGTCTTCGGCGGCAACCTGCGCCGCATACGGCGTGGATTTGCGCGAGCCCTTGAAGCCCATCATGCCGGCCGACGACCAGGAGATCGCGTTGCCCTGCGTGTCGGTGATCGTGATGATCGTGTTGTTGAACGTGGCCGCAACATGCGCGACGCCGACAACGACGTTCTTCTTTTCCTTCTTGCGAGCGCGACCTG
>JANWJQ010000056.1 GCA_025451875.1 Rhizomicrobium sp. | reverse complement strand
AGGACAAGCGAAATGCACAAACAACTCTAACGCAGCCCTCGCCCTGACCGGGCTTTGCCGCCGAACACGGAAAAACAGACGCGCTTAATCCGCCTTGAGAGCCATACGAGACTCAGAGCCGCGCAGAAATTTCCGCAACTACGCATCGAAGAACGGTCGCGCCCTCATAAGCGATCAAAGGAACCGCGTGGCGTCAAAGGTGGAGGGAAGGGGCGATAGCCCCATCACTGTGAAATTCAAATACCAGCCGTTGATATGCGCATCCGATATTTTGTGTTGCACAATTCACGCGGCGAAAAATCGTGGAACAATCGAACGGCGATTGTTCAAAGAAAACAACGATCGCGTGATTCAGCGCATGTAGCGCTGCGCGCCCGCGACGGAAACAAGATAGCCGCGCGCATCGATGTCCGGGGGCCGGGCCACGCCCCTGCCGGGCTCGCGCAGCTCCTGCAGCGTGAAATCCATCTGTGCGTCATAGGTGCGGTCGATCTGGTTGCGCAGATTCTGCTCCGCCGCATACCAGGCCTGCTTCACCGCGCCGTCAGGGCAGGTGGAAATCTCCGTTGCATCCGTCGCGCCCCAGCGCCGCTCGACGCACTGGTAAGGATCGAACGACATGAGAAACAGTCTGCGCCGCGCGTCGTCATAGCCGAGCGTGACACGCGACCCATCCGTGCGCGTATAGGTGACATGGCATTTCGCGGCCTCCTGATCGTAAGCCGCGATCATGTCGGCGGCGAGATCGCTTCCATGATAGGTGAGTTTCGGATCGTTCTTCCGGTACATCGTCACGAAACGTTGCGCCTCGTCGCGCAATTCCTTGAAGGCGGTTTTCAGGCGGGCATCGCGCGAGGGCGTGGAATAGGTCTCCCAGTCGCCATCGGTGCCATAGATGTTCGCGGGCAGACGATCGGGCTGTGGCCGATTCTGCAATCCCGCCTCGATGGAGAGGTCGACGGCTTCGCCGCGGTACTGCAGGTCCGCGCAGTTGGAATCCACCAGATCGTGGATTTCCTTCACCGGATCGAATTGCAACCGGCCACCGGCCAGCGTGGCGCGCACGAAGTCGTAATAGTCGAGATATTCGCCATTGAGCCTGAAGCCGCCGGAGCCCCATTCGGAATCGTCCGGCGGGCGCGGGCCGTTGCCGAAATATTGCTCGTCGGAGAAATCCGCGATCTGCGCATTGCGCGGCAGCACGACATGGCCACCGACATAGACGCCATCGGCGCGGCGCGTGGCATCCACCAGCACGGCCGAGCGCCAGTTCTTGAAGCCCGCGCCCATGCCCGGGCGCGAGCGCACGAAACGGATATCGTAGAAGCCCCGCGTCATCGAATTGTCCGGATGGGCATCGACATAGTTGATGCGCCCGTCCGGATCGACGCGATAGACGGTGGCGACATGCCCGTTGGGATCGTAGATCAGCGTGCCGGGGCGAATGGATTTGGCGCTGATCGCAGGCGAGTAAAGATCCGGCACAGGATCGTCGAGATCCGGATGCATGCGATAGGTCGCGGACGAAATCTGGTCGCGCAACTCTTCCAGCAATTCGTAACCGGACATCGAATTGCTCAGAACGTCCTTGCGCTCGACAACCTCATTGCCGTTCTTCGAATAGCGTATATCGCGCGCATGGCCGCGCGGCGTCACTGCGCTCACATAGGAGAACGGCAGTCCGCGCTTCCACGCATAGTAGGCGCGCAGCACATAGGGCAGGTCGGCGCAGTCCGAATGGAAGAAGATGCCCGGCGGATCGCTGGCGCGAAAAGGATTGCCCGGCGAATGCAGGCAATCGTTCACCGTGCGACAGTTGGCTTCGCCAAGGCCGGTGACGAATTCGCCAAAGCCGCGCTCGTCCGATGGCGTCCAACGGTCAAAGCGGATGAGATAGGTACCGGCGCTGTTGTAGCCCTCGACAATCGCCTGCGGCGGCGCCGTTTGCAGAGTGGATGGTGTAATGCGGGGATTGGACAGCGGTCCGGGTTGCGGCATCTGATCGGCCGCGCCCAGAAGCGTGATCGTGAACGCGGCGAAGCCAAGCGCCGCGGCGAGCTTACGCACCCGTCCCCCTCGAATGCCCATCGCCGGCAACGGTATTCCGCCTTTGCAACAGGTCAAGCATGCGGGGCGGTTTTAACCATGCTAATGCTTGCCGAGCGTTCATTTCGCTATAGTGCTCCCGCGTAACAGACAGCGCCTCATGCTCTCGCCTGCCGAAACCGAAGCCCTTCTGCTCAGCCTGCGGATATCCGCGGTGGCGGTGATCTGCGCGCTGCCGGTTGCGATTGCGCTGGCAGCTTTTCTGGCGCATCGCCGCTTTCCCGGAAAATCGATCATCGACGGCGCGTTGCATCTGCCGATGGTGTTGCCGCCGGTGGTCGTGGGCTATCTGCTGCTGGTGATCCTGGGCACACGTGCGCCGGTCGGTGCATGGCTGCTGCAGCATCTGGGAATACGCTTCGCGTTTTCCTGGACCGGCGCGGCGCTGGCGTCCGGCATCATCACCTTTCCGTTCCAGTTTCGCGCGATCCGTCTTTCCATCGAAGCGATCGATTCCGGCATTGGCGATGCCGCCAAGACCTTGGGCGCCGGCGCGTTGGACCGCTTCCTCAATCTGACGCTGCCGCTGGCGTTGCCGGGCATCATCGCGGGCGCCATCACCGCCTTCGCTGCCTGCCTTGGCGAGTTCGGCGCGATCATCACCTTCGTGTCCAACATTCCGGGCGAGACGCGCACCTTGCCGCTCGCGATCTACAGTGCGCTGCAATCGCCCGGCGGCGAGGCTGAGGCAGCGCGCCTCTCGCTGCTCTCCATTGTTTTGGCGCTTATCGGCGTGACGCTGGCGGAATTCGCGGACCGTCGCATTCGGGTCTTCGCCGGGCGATGAGTCTTTCGGTCCATATCCAGCACGATTTCGGCGGGTTTCGGCTCGCCGTCGACTTCACCGTCGAGAAGCCCGGCATCACGGCGCTCTTCGGTCCATCGGGTTCGGGCAAAACCAGCATTGTGAATGCCATCGCCGGATTGCTGCGTCCGCAGCAAGGCAACATCGTCATCGGCGGCGAAACCGTGCTCGACACCCCGTCGCGGATTTGCGTTCCGCCACAACAGCGCCGCGTTGGCTATGTCTTTCAGGATGCACGGCTGTTTCCGCATATGAGCGTGGAAGGCAATCTACGTTTCGGCTGGCGGCGTGCACCGATCCAGGCGGAGGAATCGGAATTCGCCCGCATCGTTTCTCTTCTTGGTCTTGAATCGCTGCTGGCGCGTCGGCCCACCAGGCTTTCCGGCGGCGAGAAGAACCGTGTCGCGCTGGGCCGCGCGCTTCTGTCGTCGCCGCGCATCCTGTTGCTCGACGAGCCGCTGGCTGCGCTCGACGCCGCGCGCAAGGCCGAGATATTTCCGTATCTCGAAAGGCTGCGCGACGAGGCCAAGCTGCCGATGCTCTATGTCAGCCACTCTTTGGATGAAGTGGCGCGGCTGGCCGACGGCATCATCATCGTCAAGGGCGGTGCGGTGGTGGCGCAGGGCGCGGTGTTCGACATGCTGGCTGATCTTGACATCTCCGCGCTCACCGGAGCGCCATCTTTTGGCGCCGTGATAGACACCCGCGTATCCGCGCATCGTCCTGCCGAAGGCCTGAGCGTTCTGGATTTCGATGGCGGGCAGTTGATCGTCCCGCTGCTCAACCGTGAGATCGGCCGCCGCCTCAGGGTGCGCATTCGCGCCGAAGATGTGATGCTTGCCGCCGAAGAGCCGCGCACTATCAGCGCCAACAATGTGCTGCTTTGCAGTGTCTCCGCGGTGCACGAAACCGGCGTGTCCCATGCCGATGTGCAGCTTCGCTGCGGCCGGGCGAATTTCGTTGCGCGCATCACGCGGGCATCGTCGGCGCGCCTTGGTCTGACGCCCGGCATGCCGGTGTTCGCCATTGCAAAATCGGTGATTGTCGATCCGCAGGCCCAGCCGGTTGCCGACTGACCGCGTCTTCCGCCATGCTGGCACCAGCCGATATTGGAGACCGCCATGCCGCTCATCCCCTATGCCGACACGTCAGCGCTTCCCGAAAAGGCGAAGGAGGCGTTCGACCGCCTGCCGCGCAAGCTCAATATTTTCCGCATGTGGGCGAACGCGCCGGAGATGTTCACCTCCGGCCTGCGCTTCGGCGGCAATATTCTGGGGCGCCAGAAGCTGCGCGCCGATCTGCGCGAACTCATTATCCTGCTCGTCGCGCGGCTGGAGCGCGGCGAATATGAATGGGTGCAGCATGTGCCCATCGCCGAGCATGCCGGATGCCGCAAGGATCAGATCGCGGCGCTGGAAGCTGCCCGCATCACGGGCGGGGAGTTCAGTCCCAAGGAAGCGGCCATGCTGAAGCTTTCGCAAGAGGTGATCCGCGATGTGCGCGCCAGCGAGGCGACGGTCGCCGAAGCCAAGAAGCATTTCTCGCCGCAGGAGATTGTGGAGATCATTATCACCTGCGGGTTCTATATGACGATGGCGCGTCTTACCGAAACCACACGCGTGGATATCGACGCGCCGGGCGGCGCGGCGGTGCTGGACGGGATCACGAAGCAGAGCTGATCAGCCGGCTCGGAAAACGAAGCGTTTGGACAGGGTGAAGTTGAAGATCAGCCCCGCCAGCGTCCCGAACGCGAGCGCAATGTAGGGGCTGTTCAGCGGCGCGGGCGCGAAGGTCACCAGCGCGGCATAGACGGCATAGTTCACGCAAAAGCCGAGCGTGTTCGCGGCCACGAACTTGAACCACTCTTCCAGCATATCGCGCAGAGTGCGCGCGGCTTCGCCACGAAAGGTCAGAAGCCGGTTGCCGCCCCAGGTGAAGGTCACGGTCACCAGGAACGCGAAAATTCCGCCGGCATAGGGATTCAGCTTCAACAGATGGAGCGCGCCGTAGAGCACGGCTTCGTTCACGAAGAAGCCGGCGCCGCCGACGATGGCGAAACGCAGGAACTGGGAATCGCGCAGACGCTGCAACAGCGTCACGGCTTCTTCAGGCCCTGCGGTCCCGTGATAGCGAGGTAGGACAGCCGCTTCAGCTCCCAGCGGCCGCGCGTCACCGTGTCGAGGATAAGCCCGCTGAACAGCGACAGGAATGCGAGCAGCATCAGCGCCACGGAGAGAACCGCCGTCGGCAGGCGCGGCACATAGCCGGTGCGGACATATTCCAGCACGACCGGAATGCCCAGGATCAGCGACAGAAGAGCGAAGATCGCGAACAACGCGCCGAAGAAGATGAAGGGCCGCTCCTCGCGCACCAGCGAGATAATCGTGAAAAGGATCTTGAATCCGTCCTTATAGGTGCTGAGCTTGCTCACCGAGCCTTCGGGGCGCTCCTTGTATTTGGTGTCCACCTCGATCATCGGCATGAGCAGGCGCACGGCATGCACCGTCAGCTCGGTTTCGATGGCGAAGCCGGCCGAGATCACCGGGAAGCTCTTCACAAAACGCCGCGACATGATGCGATAGCCCGTCAACATATCGAGGAGGCGCACGTTGAACATCAGCGCGGTCAGCCCGGTGAGCAGCTTGTTGCCGAGGACGTGACCCGCGCGATAGGCGTCTTTCGCCGTCGCGATGCGGCGTCCCGAAACGATGTCGTAGGATTCGTCGAGCAGCTTCTGCACCAGCGCCGGCGCGACGGTGGCATCGTAGGTGTCGTCGCCATCGGTCAGCACATAAACATCGGCTTCGATGTCCGCGAACATGCGGCGGACGACATTGCCCTTGCCCTGTCGCGGCTCGCTGCGCACGATGGCGCCGGCTTCTTTCGCCCGCGCGATGGTTTGGTCCTTGGAATTGTTGTCATAGACATAGACCGTCGCCATCGGCAGCGCGGCGCGGAAATCGGCTACGGTTTGCGCGATGGCCGCTTCCTCATTGTAGCAAGGAATGAGAACGGCGATGCGCGGAGGCGTTTCGCTCATGGCTTTTTGTCCGTCAGATGTTCGACTGGGCAGAACTTATAGGGGCCGCCGAGATTGGCCTTGATTTCCTGGCACTCAGGATAGCGCATCGCCAGACCATAGTCTTCCAGCGCCTCGGCGGCGCGGCCGATCTCATATTCCTCGGCGATCAGGTAGATCTCGCCTTTGAAGGCATTCACGCGCTTTTTGGTCGAGGCGGTGAGCTTGGAGCCGTCTTGCGGCGTGATCATCCAGCCATCGATGCGCAGCACGGGAATCTGGTGCGGCAGGGAGGGAACGAGGTAACCCATCGGCGCCTCGCCGGCCATCAGGATCAGGGTGTGTCCGGGATCGGGGATCGGAGGTACGCTGACCTGCACATAGGGATCGTCCACCGGCGCACGCTCCAGCCAGCCGGGACGCGTGAACGCCATGGCAAGCACGCCCAGAACACCCAGCACTGTGAGCTGGGTGCGCCGGGAGATCGGCCAAAGCCCGACGGCGCAGGTGATCAGGATGGGCGCGATCATCTCCAGCGCCAGGATATAGCGATAGATCGCGAAAATGCCGATCCAGAAAACATAAGAGACGACAGCGAAGGCGAAGAGCGGCGCGGCGGCGGTAGAATCGACGAGCTGCCCGCGCGCACGCTTGGAGAAAATCAGAACCGGGATCGTGGCAAGCCCCAGAACATAGGCGAGCATCACGCGTATGTCGGAATAGGCCAGGTCATCCGCCACGCGCCAGTCGAGTGTGAACAACAGCGGATAGAGGAGACGATGCGGCCACGTCGTCGGGATGAAGCGCAGATCGCGATAGGACGCATCCAGCGCCAGCGGGGAATCGAAATACTGGTTGAAGTAAGGGAACAGCGGATTGCCGGTGACGTGATACATCACCAGCCACCAATATCCCGACATAAGCGCGACGGCGGCGACGCCCGCCATGCCGCCGGCCAGCAAACGCGTGACGCGATGTTTCCAATCGCCGCGCACCACCAGAAGCGCTGCCGCGAAGCCCAGCGAGAACGGCGCTTGCGGCAGTTTCAATCCCACGGCGCTGCCGGTGATGAAACCTGCTATCGCGGCGACGATCACGCCGCGCACAATCGTTCCATTGGCAAGCGTCTCGCGCTGGGTGATGACGATCGCCAAGCCGCTGAGCGTGAGCACGCTGAGGATGTTGTCGTAATAGGTCGTGCCCGCCAGGCCGAGCGTCAGGCCCCCGGTCATGCAAAGCAGAGTCAGGATTGCGCAGAGTGTCTGCTTGTCTTCGCTGCGCAATGTCGAACGCGCGATCAGATAGAGCGGGATGACGTTCGAACCCTGCACCGCGCCCATGACGCCCAGCGCCAGCCATGCGGGGACATGCGTCGCCAGCAAATAGAACGGGATGTCGAGCGTCGGATTGTAGAAGGTCGCCTGATGCGCCACCGCGATGTCGAAGCCCATGCGGTGGTGCAGATAGGCGTAAGGGATGTACCAGTGATAGTTCCGGAAATCCCAGGACGTGTCCTTGCCCAGCGAAATCACGAGGACCGCCCAACCCAGGATCACCGCGGCCAGGAAAAGAACCTCCTGCGGCGCGAGCCATTTGGCGCGGTCGGTGGGGCGGAGCGAGATCATGGAAGCGTACAAACCGGGTTGGGGCGCGGGACTTTCTTACTTGGGGCCTCGCGCGCCCGCAACGCGGCGGATCGACGGTTGCAACCCGGCTCCGGGCGGGCCTGAACCGATCCCACGGCCACAGGCTGGACATAGGCGGGCCTGCGGAGGCTAAGGCAAATTGGCGAGGAACTGCTCGGTGCAGGCGCGCCAGGACCGCGCGAGCGCGAAGGCGCGCGCATCCTCGCGCGGAATTTCCAGGGCCCGCAGACAGGCCGCGCGCAGATCGGTGTCGAGCGCGCCGCATGGCGCATCGCCGATCACGTCCAGCGGTCCCTGTACCGGGTAGGCGGCAACCGGGACACCGCAGGCCAGCGCCTCGAGGATGACGAGGCCGAAGGTGTCGGTCTTGCTGGGAAATACGAACACATCGCTGGCCGCATAGGCGCGCACGAGATCTTCGCCGGTCTTGGGGCCCAGAAATTTTGCGTCCGGATATTTCTTTTCCAATGTCGTTCGCGCCGGCCCGTCGCCGACGATCACCTTGGTGCCGGGAAGATCGAGCGCGAGGAACGCTTCGAGATTCTTCTCCACGGCAACGCGGCCGACGGAAAGCCAGATCGGTCCCGCGAAAGGCAGTGTCGCATCCGGGATCGGCCGGAACTGCTCCACATCCACGCCGCGCGACCAGATCTTGAGATTGTGAAAGCCGTGGCCTTCCATCTCGTGCAGCAGAGACGGCGTCGCCACCATCATCGCGGTCGCCGGTCCGTGAAACCAGCGCAGGAAGGAATAGACGATGCCGATGGGGATGAACGGAAAGCGCGCTTTCACATATTCGGGAAAGCGCGTGTGAAACGATGTCGTGAACGGAATTTTTCGCTTCACGCAGATGGCGCGCGCCGAAAGACCGAGCGTGCCTTCGGTGGCGATATGGATCGCCGTCGGCTGGAATTCCGCGATCATCTTCTCGAGACTTTTGCGCGGGAAAATCGCGAGCCGGATTTCCTTATAGGTCGGCATCGCGATGGTGAAACGGCCTTCGGGCGTCGCATAGCGCACGTCATGGCCGAGCGCCTGCAGATCCTCGCCGAGGATTTCCATGGTGCGGACGACGCCGTTCACCTGCGGCTTCCAGGCATCGGTGACGATCATCACGCGCTCATGGCGCAGCAATGCCGGAGGCGCGGCGCGCGCGCGCTCCGGTGTCAAAGCTTCAGGCTGGGACGGCCAGTCCCTCTGCGGGTTCGGAAATGAAGGCTGGCGCGGGCTCTGCTTGGGAAGGTGCCCAGTGGAGAATCTCCAGATTTCCATGGGCATCTTCGGTGAGGGCCGTGCAGCTTTCAACCCAGTCGCCGTCATTGGTGTAGAGGACGCCGTCGATGTCCCGGATCGCCGCGTGATGAATATGACCGCACACGACGCCGTCGAGACCGCGCGTGCGCGCTTCTTCGACAACGGCATTCTCGAAACGGCAGATATATTCGACCGCATTCTTCACCTTGTTCTTCAGATAGGCGGATAGCGACCAATAGGGCAGGCCGAACGCCTTGCGGATTGCCGCGCAGACCTCGTTCAGCTCGAGCGCGCGCGTGTAGGCCCAGTCGCCCAGGAAGGCGAGCCAGCGCGCATAAGCGATCACGCCGTCGAACTGATCGCCATGCAGAACCAGAAGCCGGCGCCCGTCCGCGGTCTCGTGCACCGTCTCGCGCATCAGCTCGACGCCGGCGATCTCGCGGCCGCAATAGTCGCGCAGCACTTCGTCGTGATTGCCCGGCACATAGATGACGCGCGTGCCCGTATCGATCTTGTGAAGGATCTCTTCCAGAACGCGGTTGTGCGCGTCCGGCCAGAACCAGCGATGTTTCAGGCGCCAGCCATCGACGATGTCGCCGACCAGATAAAGCGTGCGGCAGTTGTTCTTCGACAGAAAGTCCGCGAGCGCATCGGCCTTGCAGCCGCGCGTTCCCAGATGGGTGTCGGAAATGAAGATCGTTCGATGATGGCGTATGCGATGTGCGGGTGTCTGGGACGTCCCGCGCGCACGCCGGGTTGGAAGAGGAAAGGGAAGCGGTGAGCTGCCACGCAACGCGGCAGGAGCCTTGTGGAGGTCTCGTGCCCAGGCATTTTCTGCCATCTCGGTCTCCGAATCAGTGGAAGGCCTATGGCATCCAGATGCCTGCCAATCACGACGGTGCTGTTGCAGCGCGGTAATCGTTTCGTGAATCCGGGGAGAAAGTGCTTGAAATCGTTAATTTATACCGCAACGCACAAAAACTGGGCGGCATTTGCACTTTTATCTAGCTATCGGAATTTATTATGATTTTCATAATTTCCGTGGCGGAACCTGCTTGGCAGAGGCATTTTTCGCTGCCATATTGCTGCAACGCGGTATGACGCTTCCGAGCGAAATGCCGTGGCCCTTTCTGGGCGTTTCCTCCCTGAACTTGGCCGCTCCTTCGGGAGCGGCCTTTTTTCTGGCTCGCAGCGGTCCGATCACGAAGCTTTGCGGTTGACGGGCGTGCGGCTGCATCGCAACGATGCGCCATTCCTCTTCTGCCAAAGGATTGCACTGTGAAATACGAGATCGACTACACGTTTCTGGCCAAGGGTGCCTCGAAAGCCGAAGAAATCGGCACCTCCGCGGATCTGGTTCTGGGCGACGAGGCAGGCTTTGGCTTGATCCCGGACATTGGCGATTACGTGGACATTCCGCGCAGCCGCATGGGCGAGCGTGAGAACTATCGCGGCAAGGTCGTGCGCCGCCTGTTCCGCCATGTGCTCGGCTATTGCTACATCCGCATCGTGGTCGAGGAAGTCGATGAAGCGACGTGGGCGCAGTCGTTCAGCTAGACGCCGGATTCCTGGAAGATTTGTGAGCGAGCCGCCGGGCAACCGGCGGCTCCTTTCATTCCGCGGCCAAGGCTCGCGTCGCGGTGGCGCGCAGCAACGCCGGTTCGATAGCCGTCAGGTCGCGCAATGCCGCGCCGATGCGATGGGTGACATCCGCGAAACGCGCATTCGGTTCGATGCGCTCTTCATCCAGATAGAGCGCGCGGTTGATCTCGATTTGCAGCGCATGATGGCCCAGCATCGGGCGGCCATAGACATGCGTGGAATAGCCGCCGGCATAAGGCGTATTGCGCGCGACCGTGAAACCATGGCGCTCGAAATCATGCTCGGCACGGCGCATCAGCGCGTGCGACGCTGCCATGCCATAGCGATCGCCCAGCACCGCGTCCGGAATTGCCGCCGCCGACGGCATGGAATGGCAATCGATCAGCACGGCGCAGCCAAAGCGTGCGCGGGTTTCTTCGAGCATTGCCGCCAGCGCCGCGTGATAGGGACGATAGAGTCGCGATAACCTCTCCTCGGCTTCGCATGCGGGAAGTTTCGCGCGATAAATTTCCGCGCCGTCGCGAACGATGCGCGGGATCACGCCAAGCCCTGCATTCACGCGTGTTCCAAGCGCATCGACCGGAATGGTGAGCGCTCCGTCAAACATCGCAGGATCCAGTTCGCCCGGCGCGCGATTGGCATCCAGATAGGCGCGGGGAAAACGCGCGGCGATCATCGGCGCGCCGAGTTCGACGGCGCCCGCGAACAGTTCATCGACAAAGGCATCTTCGGAACGGCGCAGTCCCAGTGGGCTGAGCCGGCTCGCCAATGCAAAGCTTCGCGGATAGACGCGTCCGGAATGGGGCGATGCGAAGACGAACGGCACGCGCTGGCGCGCCGGCAGGAAAAGATCGAAACCGCGTGCGTACAGACTTTCCAGTGCGGGATCCTGGCGCCCGCCGGTGTCTGCTCGCTTTGCGCCGTCTCGCGTCATCCGATGCCGATTCCCAGTGTTTGCAAGGCGAGTGGACCACCCCTGCGGTCCTTCAATCAACCCTTCGCAACGGGCTTAAAGCCGCGCGTTAACGACATTTACCGGCCGCCGGTAATAGGCTTTATTCCGGGGGAGGGGATCCATGGCCATGGCGCACATTCTGCTGGCGGAAGACGACGAGTCGCTTCGGCGATTCCTCGCGGCTGCGCTGGTGAAGGCCGGCCACACGGTCACCGATTTCGGCGATGGCGACGAGGCGTTCAACTGCCTCAAGGGATTCCGCTTCGATCTTCTGCTGACCGACATCGTTATGCCCGGCATGGACGGCATCGAACTGGCCAAGCGCGCTGCCGAAATGGATAGCGCACTGAAGATCATGTTCATCACCGGCTTTGCCGCCGTGGCGCTGCATCCGTCATCGCAGGCGCCCAAACAGGCGAAGGTTCTCTCCAAGCCCTTCCACCTGCGCGAGATCGTGCAGGAAGTGGAACGGATGATCGCCGCGTAAGCCGTTCCACAAACTTGAATTTCTGCGTTTCGATCCCCACATCAAAAGCAATGATAGGGCGGCGCTTCGGGCGGACCGCACCATGCAGGTTCCCCCGGCAGACACCGCTTGGAGGACATGATGCTGCAGGTTCGCGCTATCGCTGTTCCCTCGCCCCCGGGCGCAAAGCGTGCGTCACGATGGGTGGCGATCGTCTTTGTGGGGTTCATCCACATCGCGCTTGTTTATGCGCTTGCGACGGGGCTCGCCGTTCGCTTCGCCGAACAGCTTCCCCAGGTTTTGCAGGTGAACGTGATCGATCGGCAGCAGCCGCAAATCGTGCAGCCGGTTGCCGCGCCGCCCGCGCCGCAACTGGCGACTCCCAGCGTTCCACAGATTCCAGTCCCCAACATCGTGATTGCACATCACGAGCCGTCGCCGCACGCGATCACGGCCGTCGCGGTTGCGAAACCGTCCACAGCGCCGGTGGTCCATTCTACGCCTTCATTGTCAGCCCTTGCCGTTGCGCCGCCGATGGCGGCCAAAGGCGTCGCGGGCACCCACACGACGCCTCCTTATCCGCCGATTTCCGTGCGCTTGGGCGAACAGGGGACGGTCCGCCTGCGCATAGCGCTGGATAGTGGCGGCCACATTCGCGGCGTCGATGTCGAGAAGACAAGCGGCAGTCCGCGGCTCGACAGTGCGGCCGTCGAATGGGTTTCGAAACATTGGCGCTATACGCCTGCGACGGATGGCGGCAAGCCGGTGGCGTCTTGGGTGTTGGCGGATGTGAAATTCGATCTGCGCTTCGCACGCCGCTAGATAACGGCGCCAGCCTGCGCCGCGGAACTTCCGTCAAAGCGCCCCTCAAAAACCCGCCAGGCGCCACATTTCTACGTTCTGTTTGCAGGTCTCGCGGTAACGCCGGGGAAGAGGTTCCGGTGTGTTCTGTGGCCCGCGCAATTTTTTGAACGGAGCAATATTATGAACAACCCCGCATTGACGTTTCACACGCCGCTCGAAAAAGCGAATGCAGGTTGGCGCCGTTATGCCGGTATCGGTCTCGCTTTCGCATTGAATGGCGTTCTGGTTTGGGCGCTGGCTAGCGGTCTTGCGATCAAGCTCACCAAATACGTCCCACCCGTGCTCGAAACCAAAGTGATCGACACGCCGCAGGCGCAACCCAAACCGGTTGCGCCACCACCCACGCCGCAAATGGTGAAGATCGTTCCGACCGAGCAAACGCCGGAGCCCTTTATTCAGGTCGCGCCCGATCCGAATGCACAAAGCATTCAGGTTCAGCCACAACCGCAACAGCCGGTTCAGCAGGCCGACAGTTCGGCGTCGGGCATGAGCAGCACACACACCACGCCACCTTATCCGCCGATGGCGCGCAGGCTCAGCCAGCAGGGGACAGTAATCCTGTCGATCACGGTGGCGGCTGACGGTTCTGTTTCGGCTGCGCAGGTGGCCACGTCGAGCGGCTTTCCGGAACTCGACCAGACGGCGCTGGCCTGGGTGAAAACGCATTGGCGCTACAAACCTGCCATGCAGGGCGGCGTGGCGGTCCCGTCCAGCACGCAGGCTGCGGTCAAATTTGACCTGAAACAGGCCCGTTAAATCGGGATTTCCGCAACGCTCCGAGCCGGGCAGCCCCATCGGGCTGCCCGGCTTGCGTTATTCGGGAGCCGGAGGCTATACGTGCCGCCCCGTTTGGACGGGCGCGTAGCTCAGCGGGAGAGCACTTCCTTGACATGGAAGGGGTCACAGGTTCGATCCCTGTCGCGCCCACCACCCTTCGCGGCGTAGCCGAGAAGAGTGTCCTCCGAAGCCTTGGCGAAGGAGGACTGGAGAAGTCCCGCCGCCACGGGTAGCGGGCCACCCATTCCGCCCCAAAACGGCACAGAAACCGCAAGGTTCCGTAGGATTTTATCAAGTCCTTCCACCTTATTCTGGCGCCATGAGAACGGCGCGGATTCCAGGCTTCGTCCGGCATCTGGCGGTGGCTGCGGCGGTGACGCTTGCGGTGGCCGCGAGCATCGGCGAAGCGCGCGCGCAGGATGCGACGGCGCAGCCCGCCGCGTTTCAACCGCCCGCTTCGATCGCCGAGACCTACAAGCTCGGCACCGGCGATAAACTGCGCGTCATTGTTTACGGCGAAGACGATCTGGGCGGCACGTTCGATGTGGATGGCAATGGCTTCATCAGCCTGCCGCTGATCGGCCAGGTGAAAGTTTCCGGTCTGTCGGCCAATGCGGTCGAGCGCGCCATCACCGCGAAATTCTCGGACGGCTATTTGAAAGAACCGCGCGTGAATGTGGAAGTCACGCAATATCGTCCTTTCTATGTGCTGGGCGAAGTGAACCGCCCGGGCGCCTATCCTTATGTCGATGGCATGAGCGTGCAAAACGCCGTCGCGGATGCAGGCGGCTTTACGGAGAAGGCCGTGGAGAGCGGTTTCTACGTGCGCCATGCCGGTGAGACGAACGAAACCTATGTCGCAGCCGACGGTCCGGCCGCTATCTATCCGGGTGACGTCGTGCGCATCGAATCCAGCCTGTTCTGGGACGCTCTCTCGATCATCGGTCCGCTATCGGGCTTCGCCGCGCTCTTCGCCGCCTATCACAACTAGCATTTCGTGCTTGGGTGCAGGCCCTTGGTGACGGCGCCGAACGCCGCGTCCAGAATCTTGCGCATGTCGCATTCCGGCCCGAGCTTGCCGGCGAGCTGCAGCGTCACCACGCCATGCAGGATCACCCAGAACACATGGCCGATGACTTCGGGATCGCCTTGCAGCATGCCCGCTTCGATCATCGCAGGAATGTGGCGCGTCATGGTCTTGCGCGCACGTGCGGCCGCCTGCGCGAGTTCGGGATATTTTTCGTCCTCGGGCTGACTCATGTCGAACATGAGTTTGTAGGACGCCGGATTCTCGAGCGCGAAGCGAACGTAAGCTTCGCCTGCTGCTTGTCCGCGCTCACCGGCATCACCTGGAGCGCCGTAAGCTTGCTCCAGCGTAACCGCAAACTGCAGGAAGATGCGTGCGCGAACAGCGGCAAGGATCTCATCCTTGTCGTAGAAATAGCGGTACGGCGTCATGGGGCTGACGCCGAGTTCTCCCGCGAGCTCCCGCATCGTGAAGCCTTCTTGCCCGCGCTCCGCGAAAATGCGGGCGGCCACATCGCAAAGCTTTTCGCGGAAATCCGCGACTTCGGCGGTCGATAATGTGCGGGGCATGAAAAATTCCAGTTCCGGGGTTGAAGCCACCTACCACTGATCTTATAGATTTACGAAGTAAATTGAAAATGAGATGTTTGGGAGGTTCAACATGAACGTGCCTGTCCGATTGAATCCGTATCTCACGGGCAATTTCGCGCCGGTCCGCAGCGAAGACGATTTCCCAAAACTGTCCATCACCGGCGAAATCCCCAAAGCCTTGCGCGGCAGCTATTACCGCAACGGTCCCAACCCCCAATTCGAGCCGCGCGATCCGAACCATCACTGGTTCGCGGGCGACGGCATGATCCATGGTTTCCACATCGCGGATGGTGAGGTTTCGTACCTGAACCGCTATGTGCACACGAACAAGTATTTGATGGAGAAAGCGGCCGGGCGTTCCCTGTTCGGCACCTTTGGCAATCCGATGACCTCCGATCCCTCCGTGGTCGGCAAGGATGGTGGTGTCGGCAACACCAACATTGTGTGGCACGGCAATCGGCTGCTCGCGCTGGAAGAGGGCCACAATCCTTTCGAACTGGATCCCGTCACATTGGAGTCGCGCGGTTATCGCGACTACGCGCATGAAGCGCTGCGCTTCACCGCCCATCCCAAGATGGATCCCGAAACCGGTGAGATGGTCTATTTCGGCTATTCCGCCGGTCCTGGCTTCTTCTCGAACAAGCTCGCCTATGGCGTTGCCGACAAGGCCGGCAACGTCACGCGGCTCGACATGTTCGAAGCGCCGTTCTGCAGCATGGTCCATGACTTCTTCGTCACGCGGAATCATGTGCTGTTCCCCGTGCTGCCGCTGACAGGCGATCTCAATCGCGCGATGAACGGCAAGCCTGCTTTTGCGTGGGAGCCGGAGAAGGGCAGCCATGTCGGCGTGATGCGCCGCGATGGCGACGTGAAGTCCATCCGCTGGTTCACCACGGACGCCTGCTATGTCTTCCACCCGATGAACATGTGGGAAGACGGGGACAAGATTTACGTTGACGTCATGCAATACGATGTGGCGCCGCTATTCCCCAGCGCGGACGGCACGCCCGGCAAGCAATCGGGTGCGCGGCTGGCGCGCTGGACGTTTGATCTGGCGGATAACAGCAACGTGATAAAGCGCGAATATATCGACGACCTGCCCGGCGAATTCCCGCGCCTCGACGAGCGCCATGCGGGCCTTGCATATCGCCACGGCTATTTCGCCGCCAATTCCCGCTATGGCACCGATGTAAAATTCGACTCCATCGCCCATATGGATTTTGGGGCGGGGAAAAAGACCGTCTACACCTTCAAGGATGTGATGCCGGGTGAGCCGATCTTTGTTCCGCGCTCCGCCAGTGCCGCAGAAGGCGATGGATGGTTGGTCACGACCGTCTATCACCCTTCCACCGACAAGAGCGGGTTCGCGGTCTTCGATGCTCAGGACGTCGCAAAGGGGCCGGTCGGCGAGGCGGCGCTGCCGCGCCGCATGCCCTTCGGCTTCCACGGCAACTGGCGCCCAGCCTGATCGAACGGAAATTCCACAATGATGAATCTGTTGCGTGCGTTCCGGCCGCTGGTCGGCGACTTTCTGTCCACGATCATCTTCATCGCGATTTATGAAGTCACGAACGACATCGTCATCGCGACCGGCTCGGGCATCGTCACCGGCGTCGTGCAGTTCATCTGGTTGAAATCGCGCCGCCATAACATCGAGCTGATGCAATATGCCAGCCTGGTGTTGGTGATCGTTTTGGGAACGGCGACGTTGCTGACCAAAGATCCGCGGTTCGTGATGATCAAGCCGAGCATCGCCGGGTTCGCGATCGCCATGGTCATGCTCAAACGCGGATGGCAGCTTCGCTACATGCCGCCCATCGTGAAGGAGAACGCCGGCGAAAGCTTTCTGATGGCCTGGGGCTATATCTGGGCGGCGCTGTATTTCGCGATGGCGGCTGCCAACCTTGTCATTTCCCAGCGCTACGGCTTGCAGACATGGGCGAAGTTCAACGCGACCGTGCCCACATTCGGGCCGCTGGCGCTGTTTTTGATCCAGTACCTGACGATGCGCGCCATCATCCATCGCAACATCAAGGCGAAGGTCGCGGCGGGTACTTTCGCCGCGCCCGCCGAATAATTCGCATCCGACGCGGCTTTTCCCCAACTCCGACACAGCTCCGCCAACATCTTCTGTGATCGTCCCGAATTGCCGGAATCACTCGCCGGCGATAGGTTTTGAGACGCCGCAGAACGCGGTGGCTCGGGGGCGATCATGTTCAATCGGAATCATATCATCGGCGCGGCCATAGCCGGCGTCGTTGTTCTTGTATTGGGCCTTTTCTTCATCCTCGGCGGCAAGCACAGCGAGCCGGACACCGGCTTCTTCGGCCGCATCGCCAACGGCGTTTCCGCCGTCACCGGCACCCAGACGCCCGAAGAGATGGCCGCCGCGCCCGAATTCGCTTTCCACCGACTCGAGATCGACACCTCAAGGGCGCAGCCACAGGCCTGCCTCGTCTTCACACGCGCGCTCGATGTCTCCGGCCGCACCCATTACGAGGATTACCTGACGGTCGATCCCGCCGCGCGCATCGTCGTGCGCCCGCTCGATGCGCGGCTGTGCATCGCCGGTCTCAGCTTCAACGCCGCCTACACCGTCACGCTGAAGAAGGGCCTGCCGGACAAGGCGGGCGACAAGCTGTTCGAGGAAGAGACCGTTCCGGTCGAGTTGCGCGACAAGCCGGCGCTGGTGCGGTTTTCCGGCGGCATCGTGCTGCCGCGCGACAATGCCGATGGCGTACCGGTCACCACCATCAATATCGACAAGCTGAGCCTGAAGATCATCCGCGTCGGCGACCGGCTGCTCTCGCAGATCGAAAGCGGCACGGTCGATCAGACCACGCTCTATTCCTATGACGAGACCCAGCTGGAAAACAGCCAGGGCTCCGTTGTGTGGAAGGGCACGATGGATGTGGCGAACGTCAAGAACGACAGCGTCGTCACGCTGATCCCCATCCGCGACATCCTGAAGGGCAAGCCGCCAGGTGCCTATGTCCTCGTGGCGCAGGATGCTGCGAAGGTCAAAGCAACGGATGACGGCGAATACGATTCCAGCCAGATGGCCAGCCAATGGGTGATCGATTCCGACATCTCGATCACCACATTCCAGGGCGCGAACGGGATGGCGGTCTTCGCGCGCTCTTATGCGACGGCGAAGCCGCTCACGGGCGTGAAGCTCACGCTGGTGGCACGCAACAACAATGTGCTCTCGACCGTTTCGACAAACGGACAGGGCCGCGCCGATTTCGATGCGGGTCTGTTCAACGGCAAGGGCGGCGACGAGCCCGTCGTCGTGATGGCCTATGGCGCGAACAGCGATTTCAGCTTCCTCGATCTGCGCCGTCCGTCTTTCGACCTGACCGATCGCGGCGTCGGCGGCCGCGACACGCCCGGTCCGATCGACGCTTATTTGTATACCGAGCGCGGTGTCTATCGCCCGGGCGAAACCATCCACGCGACCGCAATGCTGCGCGACCGCGTCGGCGCCGCTGTCGTCGCGCCGCTCACCTTGGTCGCCTCGCGTCCCGACGGCATGGAGTTCGCCCGCACCACCGTGCCCGGCCAGTCGCTCGCCGCCGGCACCGCGGTGTGGAACGTGGCGCTGCGCAATACCTCGCCGCATGGCCGCTGGCAGATCGCGGCCTTCATCGATCCCAAAGGCGCCGCCGTGGGCCGCGTGCAGTTCGATGTCGCCGATTTCGTGCCGCAACGTTTAAAGGTGACGCTGACCGCGCAAGAGAAAGTGCTGCGCGCAAATGAAGACTTCCATGTGAAAGCGGAAAGCCGCTTCCTCTATGGCGCGCCCGCATCCGGTCTTTCCGGCGAAGGCACGGCCAAGCTCACCACCGACAGCGATCCGTTCCCCGCCTTCTCCAAATACCAGTTTGGCCGCGTGGACGATTCCTTCGCCGACGTGAATGTGGATGTCTCCGTGCCCGATACGGATGCGCAGGGCGTGACCACCGCGACCGGCTCCATCGGCGACATTGCGGAGACGACCTTGCCGTTGAAAGCCGCGATCACGATCTCGATTCACGAGCCGGGTGGGCGCACCACCGACAAGTCGGTGGAGATACCCGTGCGCACGCACGACGTCGCCATCGGCATCCTGCCGGATTTCGACGGCGGCTCCGTCGCGGAGAATGCGCGGGCAGGATTCGAAGCCATCGCGGTGGATGCAAACGGCAAGCGCATCGCGCTCTCGGGCCTCACCTACACATGGGTCAAAGAGAACACGACCTATCAATGGTATCAGACAGGCGGCGAGTGGAAGTACCAGTCGGTCACGCGCGACCGTCTTGTGTCGTCCGGCTCACTCGCCATTGATGCTGCGAAAGCCGCTAAGCTCGCGCAGCAGATGCCCTATGGCAGCTATCGTCTCACCATCACCGATCCGAAATCCGGGGCGGCGAGTTCCTATCGCTTTTATTCCGGCTGGTCCGCCAGCGCGAACGGGGACCGTCCCGACCGCATCCCCGTCGCCGCCGACAAGCCGGCTTACAAGGCGGGCATGACGGCACATGTGTCCATAAAGCCGGATGCGAATGGGCAGGCGCTTGTCGTTGTCGCGGGCGACAAGGTGTTTTCCTCCAAGCTCATCAACGCGCCGGCGGGCGGCACCAGCATCGACATTCCGGTGTCGGCGGATTGGGGCGCGGGCGCTTATGTGCTCGTCACCGATTACCGCGCGCTGAATGACTCCACGGGCCGCGAGCCGGTGCGCTCCATCGGCGTGGCATGGCTGGGCGTGGACAATTCCGATCGCACGCTGACCACAACGATCGGCGGGCCGCAGAAGATGTTGCCGCGCCAACACATCAATCTTCCCGTCACCATCAAGGGCGCGGCGGAAGGCGAGGAGGCCTATCTCACGCTCGCGGCGGTGGATGAAGGCATCCTGCAACTCACCGATTACAAATCGCCCGATCCCGTCACCTATTATTTCGGCAAGCGCAAACTCGGCGTCGGCATGCATGACGATTACGGGCGCCTGATCCATGCCGAGAAAGGCCCTGTCGGATCGTTGCGCGAGGGCGGCGACAGCTTCGGTGGGCGTCCGCTCGCCGTTGTGCCGACGAAAACCGTCGCGCTGTTCTCCGGCCTTGTGAAAGTGGGCGCGGGCGGCATCACGCAAATTCCGATTGATGTGCCGGACTTCAACGGCGAATTGCGCCTGATGGCGGTGGCGTGGACGAAGGACAAGCTCGGCCATGCGGATCGTCCGCTCACGGTGCGCGATCCCATCGTGGCCGACATCGTGCTGCCGCGCTTCCTTGCCCCCGGCGACAAAAGCCAAGCCGCGCTGAACATGAACAATGTCGAAGGCCCGAACGGCAATTACACTGCGACGGTGACAACCTCCGGCCCGGTCGGCGTTCCGGCGGGCGGGCAGACGGTCATCACGCGCACGCTCAAGCGCGGACAGCGCATCCTTGTGCCGGTGGAGCTGGATGGGCGTGGCCTGGGCATCGCCAGCATCACGCTGAAAGTCACCGGTCCCGGCGGCTTCAAGGTGCAGCGTTCATGGCCGATCCAGGTGCGCGCGCCCCAACTCGATCTGGCGCGCGATGACATCAAGTTCCAGAAGCCGGGGCAGACCTTCGTCGCGAACCAGCAGCTTGTCGCCGATGTGGTGCCGAGCACGCTGGTCACCTCGATCAACATCTCCTCCAGCCGTGGCTATAACGACGTGCCGGGCCTGCTGCGCTGGCTCGACAAATATCCGTATGGCTGCATCGAGCAGACGACGAGCCGCGCCATGCCGCTGCTCTATTTCAACGATCTGGCGGGCCTCGCGGGATTGCCGAAGGATCAGGCGCTGCACGACCGCATCCAGGAGGCGGTGAACACCGTCCTCGATATGCAGAACTATGCCGGCAATTTCGGCATGTGGGGCCCGGGGAGCGATGCCGATCCATGGATCAGCGTCTTCGCGCTGGATTTCCTCAATCAGGCGAAACCCAAAGGCTATGTCGTTCCCAACGAGTCGCTGAAACGCGGCGCGAACTGGCTGAAGCAAACCGCCACGTCGGATTCCAACGACGATGCCGTGCGTGCCTATGCCTTCTACGTGCTGTCGAAGATGGGGCAGGTGAATCTGTCCGACCTGCGCTACTTCAGCGACACGCGTGGCGCCGAATGGAACAACGCCATCGCCGCCGCACTCACCGGGGCTGCCGCCGCGCAGGCGGGCGACCGCTCACGCGCGAACTACGCCTTCAACCGCGCGCGCAATCTCATCATGGCTGCCGATCCGCTCACCTATTCGACGGATGATTACGGCTCGCTGGTGCGCGATCTGGCCGGCACGACGGCGCTCGCGGTCGAAGGCGGCGACACCGATATCGTTCCGGCGCTGATGAAGCGGGTGGATGATGTGAACATGCGCCTCAACGCCACCACCACGCAGGAGAAGGCGTGGATGCTGCGCGCGGCCTATGAGCTGTCGAAACAGCGCATGCCGCTCAACATCGTGATCAACGGCCAGCCGCAGACGCCGCGTGCGGGCGCGGTCCGCATTGCGCCGTCCCTGCAGCAGTTGCAGAGGGGCATCGCGATCCTCAACCGTGGCGATGGGGGCGTGTGGCGGACCGTATCGGTGCAGGGCACGCCATCTCTCCCGCTGCCGGAAGAAGCCAGCGGCCTCACGATCCGCAAGACGGTGTGGACGATGTCGGGCCAGCCCGCCGATCTTTCCGCGCTCAAGCAGAACGACCGCGTGATCGTCGCCATCGATGGCCAGATGCAGAACAATTACTACCGCCAGATGGGGGCGATCGATCTGCTACCGGCGGGCCTGGAAATCGAAATGCCCATCTCCGGCGATGCGGGCAAAGCCTATCCGTGGCTCAGCACCTTGAGCGACGTGACGATGGCGGATGCGCGCGACGACCGTTTCGTCGCCGCCTTCACCATCGGCTCGCAATATCAGGATAAGCCGGATACCAAGAAGCCGCCGCCGCCTCCGCCGAGCTATCACATCGCCTATATCGCGCGCGCTGTGACGCAAGGCAGCTTCGCCATGCCGGCTGCTGTGGTGGAGGATATGTATTCGCCGCAGGTCCATGCCCGCACCAGCATGGGCACGGTCACCGTCGGCGCGGAGAAATAGTCGGCCCTCATGTTCTCGGATGTGTGGCGTAAGAGGCTGATCGTCGGTGCGTTTGCACTGGCAGGATGCCTCTGCGCCGCGCTCGCCGCCGATCGCGCCAATCCGCCCGAGATGACGCGTTACAACACACTCTCGCCGGAAGTGGTGGCGCGCGACGGCACCTTGCTGCGACCGTTCCTGTCGAAAGACGGTTATTGGCGGCTGAAGACGAATGTGCGCGACGTGAATCTGCGCTATCTCAAGATCCTCAAGGCGTATGAAGACAAACATTTCGACGAACATTTCGGCGTCGATCCCACGGCGGTGATCCGCGCCGCCGTGCAATATCTGGGTTCGGGCCGCATCGTTTCCGGCGCGTCCACGCTTTCCATGCAGGCCGCGCGGCTGCTGGAGCCGCCTCGTCCGCGCGGGTTGATCACCAAAGCGTTCCAGATGGTGCGCGCGGTGCAACTGGAAGAGCGCTATTCGAAGGATGAGATCCTTTCCATCTATCTCACGCTGGCGCCCTTCGGCGGCAATCTCGAAGGCGTGCGCGCGGCATCGCTCGCCTATTTCAACAAGGAGCCGGAAGCGCTCGATCTGTCCGAAAGCGCGGTGCTGGTGGCGTTGCCGCAGAGCCCCGCGCGCCTGCGGCCGGACCGCCACGGACTCGCCGCCATCGCGGGCCGCAAGAAGGTTCTCGACCGCATGGTGGTCGAAGGTGTCCTCACACAAAGTGATGTGAATGTTGCCGAGCATGAAGGCGTGCCGTCGATCCGCCTTGCCATGCCGATGATCGCGCCGCATCTGGCCTATCACCTGATGAAGTCCGGCAAAACCGCGCGCATCGGAACCAATATCGACGCGAATCTGCAGCAATCCATCGAGCGCCTCGCGGTGCAGGAGCAGGCTTATTTCGATGATCACGCCGCGCTCGCCATCGTCGTGGTCGACAACCGGACGCGCGATGTCCTCGCCTATGTCGGCGGCACGGATTATTGGGGCAAGAACGGCCAGATCGATCTAGCGCGCCGTTCGCGCTCGCCGGGTTCGGCGTTGAAGCCTTTCATCTACGGTTTGGCGTTCGATGATCTCATCCTGCATCCCTCCACCATGATGGAGGATCAGGCGACGACGTTCGGCGACTACGCGCCGCATGATTTCTCCGGCGGTTTCCAGGGCGCGGTGACGGCGCGTGATGCGTTGCGCATGTCGCTCAATGTTCCGGCCGTGATGGTGCTGGATCGGGTCGGCCCGTTGCGCTTCACCTTGGCGTTACAAACCGCCGGCGCGCATCTGGCTTTTCCGACGAAGGATGTTCCGAGTTTGCCTGTCGCGCTCGGCGGCCTGGGCATTTCTCTTGCCGACATGGTGATGCTCTATACGGGCATCGCGGATGCGGGTGTCGCCAAGCCGCTGCGCTTTCTGAAAGACGCACCGGATGGCGCAAGCCATCGCTTGTTCGGTCCGGTCGCCGCCTATTACCTGCGCGAGATACTTGCGGGCGTCGCGCTGCCAGAAGGCTGGGCGATGGGGCAGGGCCTCTCCAAGCAGCGCACCATCGCGTTCAAGACCGGTACGTCCTACGGCTTCCGCGATGCGTGGTCGGCGGGTTTCTCCAACGATTACACCGTCGCGGTGTGGGTCGGGCGCGCGGATGGCGCGCCGCGCGTCGGCAGCGTGGGGCGCGAGGCCGCAGGGCCGATCCTGCTCAAGACCTTCGGACTTCTCCCGAAGGACACGCGGCCCGATCCCGCGCCGCCCACCGGCGCCATTCTCGCGACGTCAACCGAGGCTTTGCCGCCGGGCCTTCGCATCTTCACGCGCGAAATCCAGCAGGCAGCGGTGCCGGTGCCCACCAATGTGCCGCCGCCCACGATCAGCTTCCCGCCCAACGGCGCGACGGTTCCGCTCCCGACCGCCGACGCGAAGGAGAAGGACATACAGCTCAAGGCCGATGGCGGCGCGGGGCCGCTCACCTGGCTGGTCAACGGCCAACTCATCGGTAGCTTCGATCGTTTCCAGCCCGTCATGGTCGCGCCGCCCGGCGAAGGTTTTGCGCGCATCGTGGTGGTGGACGCGAGCGGCCGCAGCGATGCGTCAGAAGTGCGCTTCAAACATATTCATTAGAATCTTGTCATGGCCGGACAGCGAGCAAAGCGGTTTGTAGCGGCAGCGTGCAAACCGACCCGGCCACCCGCAACAAGGTGACTGCTTGACGACAACGAGCCTTTGCGGTGGTTAGGCGCATGTCCGATCCGCATTCGCAGCAGCATCCAAAAGGCACCCGGCAGACCGCGCGCCTCGACACGACGCCGGCGGAGCGCAAGCGCGGCTTCTTCATCCTGTTCGTGAGCCTGGTGTGCATGGGCGCCGGGCAATCGGTGATCTACACCATCCTGCCGCCGCTGGGCCGGGAACTCGGTCTCAGTCCGACAGGCATCACATCCATCTTCGCCGTCAGCGCGGCGATCTGGATTTTCTCGTCCGCGTTTTGGGGCGTGCGCAGCGACCGCTGGGGCCGCAAGCCGGTGATGCTGCAGGGGCTGGCAGCCTTCGCGCTCTCTTTCGCCTGTTTCGCAACGGTGATGCATGCGGGCCTCAACAAATGGATCCCCGCCTATCTGATTTTCCCGGCGCTGGTTCTGTCGCGCTGCATCTACGGCACCTTCGGCTCCGGCACGAGCGCATCGGCGCAGGCCTATGTCGCCGACCGCACCGCGCCGCATGAACGGTTGCGCGGTATCTCCATTATTTCGATGGCGTTTGCTTTCGGCACCACCTTCGGCCCGGTGATCGGCTCGTCGCTGACGCTGTTCGGCTTGTACGTGCCGTTCTATTTCATCGCGGTATGGGCGATCCTGAGCGGCGCCGCGATCTGGTATTTCCTGCCCGAACGCACGCCCCCCAAATCGCACGCCGTGCGCAAGACGACATTGCGCTGGTACGAGCCGCGCATGTTTCCTTTCATGGCCTTCGGTCTCGTGCTCAGCCTGATCGGCGCGATTCCCATCCAGACCTCCGGCTTCTTCTTCCAGGACGTGTTGCATCTGGACGCGCGCATGACTGCCGCCTATACCAGCATCGGTTTGATGTCGTCCGACATGGCGGCGCTGTTCGCGCAATTCGTGGTCGTGCAGCGCATGGGTTTTTCCTCGCGCACGCTCACCATTGCCGGCATCTGCACCACGGTGGGGTCGAACACACTGTTCCTTTTCGCGCATGACTTCCCGACGGTGGTGCTTGCGATGATTACCTCAGGTCTGGGCTTCGGCATGGCGCGGCCGGGCTTCACCTCCGGCGCCTCGCTGGCAGTGTCACCGCATGAACAGGGCGCGGTGGCGGGATTGCTGAACGCGGCGGGTGCGGCGGGCTTCATCTTCGGTCCACTGATCGGCTGGCTCTACGAGTTCTCACCGCGCGTGCCTTACATGTTCGGCGTGGTCGCGATGCTGTCGCTTCTGGCGGCGCAGTTCATTTCGCGCGTGCTGCGCGAAGCGGGAAAGCTGCCGACCGACATGGAAGCCATCGAAGAACCGACCGAAAGTCCGGTGCCGAACAACTGATCCGGTGGACCTGTGCCGCTCCCGAATATATATGCATATGCAGGGAGATAAGATGGCCAACCTCAAACCCGCACGTGGCGGGAAGATGCTCGCCGGCGTGGATTGCCGCGATGTTGCCGCATGCACAAGCTTGCGCCTGCGCCGCGCGGCCCGGATGACGACGCAGATGTTCGACGCGCATCTTGCACCGGCCGAGCTTACGATTGGTCAGTTCGGTATCCTCACGCAGCTCTTTGCTGTCTCGCGCCCGCTGACGATGAAAGAGTTGTCGGACATGATCGGTATGGACCCGACGACGCTCAATCGCACGCTGAAACCGCTCGAAATGCAGAAACTCATCAGCACAGCGCCGGACAAACAGGATCGCCGCGCGCGCTGCATCCAGCTCACCGCTGCCGGACACAAACGCCTCGCTCGCGCCATGCCGCTGTGGCGGGCGGCGGATGCCGAATTGCGCCGCACCGTGGGAGCCGAAACGACTGCGGCATTAAGCGGCCTGCTGGGCCTCGCCAACGAGAAACTTCGCAAGCCGGAATAGCAGCCATGCTCTGGACGAGATGGTCCGGCTCGCCTATATAAGCTGCATATACAGCTTTATGACACGGAGGATTTCGCGATGCCGCCGCAGGCCATCTTCCTGATAGACATGTCTCTGGGTTACTTCGCCTGGGCATTGTGCAGCGCGGTCTATGTGTGGCCGTGGCTTAAGTCGATGGATAGCGTCGCGGCGCAGCGTGCTATCGCCACGCTGCACAGTTTCCGCTTCTTTGGCCTTGTCTTCCTGCTGCCGGGATTTGTTGGGCCGCACTTGCCGCAAGGCTTCGCGACAACGGCAGCTTATGGCGATTTTGCCACCGGCATTCTTGCCATCTTCGCGCTCCTGACCGTGCGGGTGCGCTTTCTCTTCTGGCCGCTGGTCGTGGCGTTCAATCTTGTCGGCCTTGGCGATCTCATCCTGGATACGGCGAACGCGGTGCGCTTGCATCTGCCGGACGTGGCAGGCCAACTCGGCGCCGCTTATGCGATCCCGATCATCTATGTGCCGCTGCTGTTCTGGACGCACATTCTTGCGCTGCGGCTGATGCTATGGCCCGCGCGCAAATCGGCGGCCAGCGCGGTTGTGGCCTAGCGTGACTTCACATCCGCGTTGAGACGCCCCAGCATTTCCACGGTGGGAAAGCCGTCGGCGGGAAGGCCGTGCGCCTTCTGATATTGGCGGAGCACATTGCGGGTCTTGCGGCCCAGCACGCCGTCGATGGTGCCGATGTCATAGCCCAGCGTCTGCAGGTCGGTCTGGAATTGCGTGCGCTGGTCGGAGGTCAGCGGCTGCTCGTCGCGTGGCCAGGACGCCATGATCGGCGCCCCGCCGCGCAAACGATGCGCGAGATAACAGACCGCGAGCGCATAGCTTGCCGCGTTGTTGTATTTGAGAACCGTGCGGAAATTGTCGAACGCCATGAAGGCCGGGCCGCGCGCCCCCGCGGGCAGATAGATCGCGCCATTGCCCGCATTGGCGGGAAAATTCGTGCCGTTCGTACGTCTCACACCAAGCGCCTTCCAATCGGAAACGGTCTTGGCCGTGTCCCCGTCCGCCAGTTCATACGCAAAGCCTGGCGGCAGAGACACTTCGGCATAGCAGGGCGCGCCTTTTGTCCATCCCGCATTGCTGAGAAGCACCGCGCTCGATGCCAGCGCATCGGCAGGTGAGTGCCACAGATCGCGCTTGCCATCGCCGTCACCAT
This sequence comes from Rhizomicrobium sp., assembly GCA_025451875.1. Classification (GTDB taxonomy): domain Bacteria; phylum Pseudomonadota; class Alphaproteobacteria; order Micropepsales; family Micropepsaceae; genus Rhizomicrobium. The sequence continues at coordinate 12,321 of JANWJQ010000056.1, read as the reverse complement.
CGACGGCATGGCTCGCGAAGGATGATGGTTCAAACTGCGTATGGCCGAATGCACCGGCCCAGGACGATGTCATCTGTGATGGCGTGAGGCCTTCTTCCTGCTCCATCTTCAGCGCCGCCAGCAATTCGCGGCGTGCGAAATCCTGGCGCGGCCCGTCATAAGCGAGCGTCGCCAGCGCCTCGAACATGTTGTAGCCGCCCATCTGCTGGCCGTAATTGCTTTCCATGCCCCAGATGGCGACGAGAATGTCTTTCGACACGCCGTAACGGGTTTCCAGATTGGAGAGCATGCCCGGATAGGTCGCTTCCATCTGCAGGCCCATCGACACGCGATCATCCGACACCGCGCTGTCGAGATAGCTCCACACCGGCTTCACGAATTCCGGCTGCGAGGTATTGGCCCGCTCCACGCTCGCATTGCGCCGGATGCCGGCCATGGACCGGTCATAGATGTCGGGGCGGATTCCCGCGGCGATGGCGGTGGCGCGGAAATCGCGGATGAACTGGCCGAATTTCGCATCCGCGGCGCTCGCAGCTGTGGCCGAAACCTGTGCCTGCGTGTTCTCCGCAAGCCGCGCGCTTACCGGCGCGGGAGTGGCGCAAGCCGCCAGAGCGAGTGCCAAAGCCACCCCTGTTCCCCGAACCATCCAGACCATCCCCGTCCGCAAATCCATGATAATCCCTTGTAAACTCTACGCTTTTGACCAATATCGGAAGTGATCGCCGGGCGTTGACAGACCCTGCCTCGGCCACTAGTTTCCGCGCCTCTTTTGAACCCCTTTTTCCGGTATTTTGAAGGCCAGTCCCATGAAGATCCGCAATTCGCTCCGTTCGCTGAAGAAGCGTGACAAGGACTGCCGCGTCATCCGCCGCAAGGGCCGCGTCTACGTGATCAACAAGAAGAACCCGCGCTTCAAGGCTCGCCAAGGCTAAGCGAAGGGATAATCTCCCGCGCCGCGTTTGGTTTCGAATAGAGTGCCCCGGAAATCACTTCCGGGGCGCTTTTGCTTCTACCGGCACCTAATAGAGACATCCTTGCCCGCCGCGATTCCATTGTCGCCCGGCTGCGGTCACTTGTGCCGGATGGTGTTGTGGCCGATACCGCAGGCCTCGCCGCCTTCGATGGCGACGCGTTGACGGCCTATCGCCAGAAGGCGCTGGCCTGCGTTCTTCCCAAAACGAAAGAGCAGGTCTCGGCGGTTCTGAAATTCGCGGGCGAAGAGGGTATCGCCATTGTGCCGCGCGGAGCGGGGACTTCTCTCAGCGGCGGCGCGCTGCCGCTGGCCGATGCGATCCTGATGGGCATGGGCCGCATGAACCGCATTCTCGAGATCGATTACGAGAATCGCTGTGTCGTCACCGAGCCGGGCGTGACCAATCTTTCCATCACCCGCGCGGTCGAAGTGCGCGGCTTCTATTATGCGCCCGATCCGTCGTCGCAGATCGCCTGCACGGTCGGCGGCAATGTCGCGGAGAATTCCGGCGGCATCCATTGCCTGAAATATGGCCTTACCACGCACAACCTTCTGGGCGTGGAGATGGTTCTGCCCGGCGGCGATCGCGTGAGGCTTGGCGGCAAGGCTGGCGATGGCGGCCTGGATCTGCTCGGCATCGCTGCAGGTTCGGAAGGCTTGCTGGGTATCGTGGTCGAAGCGACGCTGCGCATCCTTCCCAAGCCGCCCGTAACGCGCACCTTGATGGCAGCGTTTCGCTCGGTGCCGGATGCGGGGCAATGCGTGGCGGACATCATCGGCGCGGGCGTTATTCCGGCTGCGATGGAGTTCATGGATAAAAACTGCATCGGTGCGGTGGAGGATTATTGTTCGCCCGGCTACCCGCGCGACGCCGAGGGCATTCTCATCATCGAAGTCGATGGCGTGGCGGCGGAAGCGGCCCATGCTGCCGAACGCGTCACCGAAATCGCCAAGGCGGCGGGCGCCAGCGCCGTCACCGAAGCCTTCGACGAAAACGAGCGCATAAGATTATGGGCGGGCCGCAAGGCGGCGTTCCCCGCGATGGGCCGCCTTGCACCCGATATGCTCTGCATGGACGGCACGATCCCGCGTCATGCCTTGCCGCGCGTTTTGATACGCATGGCGGAGATGTCGAAGAAATATGGCCTCGGCTTCTGCAACGTCTTTCACGCCGGCGACGGCAATCTGCATCCGCTCATCATCTTCGATGTGATGAAAGAGGGCGAGTTGGCGCGTGCCGAAGCCTTTGGCGCGGCGATCCTGCAATTGTGCGTCGAGGTCGGCGGCGTGCTGACCGGCGAGCATGGCGTCGGCGTAGAAAAGCGCGACCTCATGCCGGTAATGTTCACCGATGCCGATCTGGCGCAGCAGCAGCGCCTCAAATGCGCGTTCGACAGCGCGGGGCTTTTCAATCCCGGCAAGGTGTTTCCGACCCTGTCCGCCTGTGTCGAGCTTGGCCACATGCATGTGAAGGGCGGTCGTGTGCCGTTCCCGAACCTTCCAAGATTCTAATGATTTCCGCGCAAACCGAAGCCGATGTGATCGATGCCGTGCGCGATGCGCGCGCAAAGAGCCGCACGCTGGAGATCATGAGCCGGGGCACCAAACGCGCTTACGGACGGCCGATGTCGTGCGATGACGTGCTGAACGTCTCTGCGCTCAGCGGCATCGTGAAATATGAACCGGCCGAATTGATCTTGACCGTGCTGCCGGGGACGCCGGTCGCTGAAATTACGACGCTCCTGGATTCAAAGCATCAACGTCTCGGTTTCGAGCCTGTGGATTGGGGCGCCATGCTCGGCACGGCCACCGGCAAGTCGACCATTGGCGGTGTCTTGTCCGCCGATGTGAACGGCGCCGCCGCCATCCGCTATGGCCGCGCGCGGGATTCCCTGCTTGGCATTCGCGCGGTGAACGGCTTGGCGGAGAGCTACAAGGCCGGCGGCAAGGTGGTGAAGAACGTCACGGGCTTCGATCTTCCCAAACTGATGTGCGGCGCCATGGGAACGCTGGGCGTGCTTACGGAGGTGACGCTCCGCGTTTATCCCAAGCCGCCGCAGAGCGTTTCGCTCATCGTGCGCGATGTGAGTGTGGAAGACGGTTTCGCGCTGCTGCGGCGGGTATGGCAGAGCCCACTTGAAGCGACGGCGCTCGCATACATTCCCGCGTCTGTACCGATTACACAGCTTGGCTATGTCGGCGAAGGCGCAGCACTGATCCGTCTGGAAGGTGCGCATGAGCCGTTGAAGGAAAAGATCGCGGCGCTTCTTGCGATCGCACGGTCCGCGCAACCGATCGAGGCAGCGAACGTTTTCGATTCGATTTCCAGAGGCACGATATTTGCCGGGCGGAATTGCGATCTGTGGCGTGTTTCCGTTCCATCTTCGGAAGCGGCAGGCATCGTCCGGCAAATGGGATCATCTGTCTTTGCGGCCGATTGGGCCGGCGGATCGCTCTGGATCGGTCTCGACGCCGGCGGCAATGGCGCGGAGCTACGCGCGCATTGCGAACGTGCCGATGGACAGGCGACGCTTGTGAAAGCCGATGAAGAGACGCGCCAGCGTGTGGCGCCGTTTCCGCCGGAGCCGGCGGCGCGCCGCGCGCTGACCAGATCGGTGAAGGCTGCGTTCGATCCGCAGAACGTCTTCAATCCCGGCCGCATGTGGAAAGCGGTCTGATGCGCACCAATTTCTCGCTCGCGCAGCTTGCCGATCGGCATCTGGCCGATGCCGAGAAGAACCTGCGCGCCTGCGTGCATTGCGGTATCTGCACGGCAACATGTCCGACCTATGTGCTGTTGGGCGATGAACGCGATGGACCGCGCGGCCGCATCGTGATGATGCAGAATATGCTGGAGTCGCGCGAGGCGCCGACGCCACAAACGGTGCATCATCTGGACCGCTGCCTATCCTGCCTTGGTTGCCGCACGGCCTGTCCGTCCGGCGTGGATTACCCACGGCTGATCGACGTCGCGCGTGCGCATGTGGAGACCCATTACGCACGGCCATGGAGCGATCGCGCGCTGCGCTGGCTGATCGCCCATGTGCTGACACAACCCGCGCGCGCTCGCACGATGTTCACGCTGGCGAAAATTTCTGCGCCGCTGCATTTTCTGTTGCCCGGCCGTTTGCGTGTGATGGCGCGCAAGGGCGCAGCGATGAAGGTCGGTCCTATATCTTCGCCTGCCGAAGTTTCCTCCGGCACGAAGCGTATCGCGCTGATGCCGGGTTGCGTGCAGAAAGCATTGGCGCCGGAGATCGACGAAGCTGTGGCACGATTGCTCGCGCGGCGCGGTTTTTCTCTGGTGCCACTGGAAGGTGCTGGATGCTGCGGCTCGCTGGTGCATCATCTGGGGCGCGAAGACGAAGCGAAGGCATGGGCGATTCGCGCCATCGAAAGTTTCGAGCGCGCGGATGGCGATTTTGAAGCGGTGCTTATCACGGCGACGGGATGTTCGTCCCATCTGAAGGATTTGGCGCATCTCTTCGCGGGCGATCCGAAATGGAAGCCGCGTGCTTTGCGCTTCGCCGCCAAGGTAAAGGATTTCTCAGAACTCATTTCGCCGCGTGGTGCGGAAAATCCCCACCGGCTGCGTGTCGCCTATCACGCGCCATGCTCGCTGCAACATGGATTGCGCATATTAGGCGCGAACGAAAAGCTTCTGACGGCGGCGGGTTTCGACGTGGCTGCCATTCCCGAAGGCCATCTGTGTTGCGGTTCGGCGGGCAGCTATTCGATCCTGCAGCCGGAGCTGGCTGATGTTTTGCGCACCCGAAAGCTCGCCAATATCGCGGCCGTGGAACCGGATGTGATCGCCACCGCGAACATCGGCTGCCTGGAGCATCTGTCCGGCGGGACACCCATCGTCCATGTTGCGGAATTGCTGGATTGGGCGGAAGGCGGGCCGAAACCCCTGGCGCTTCACCAAATCGCGCGCAATTGATGGCGCCTGCGAAAGCTCCACGCTACATTCTCTACATGCGCTGTTTTGCTCTCGCCGCCGCACTCGTTTTCGCATCGCCCGTTCTTGCGGCCAGTGCGCCGCCGCAACTTGCGCCTTATGCGGCCAAGCAGATCGACAAACTCATGCCCAAGCTCGCCAAGGCCGGATCGCCGGAGGCGGCCAAGCCGATCGAGTCGCAGATTTTGGTGCTGTTCAACCAGTCCGGCAGCGCCAGCATCGATCTTCTGATGGTGCGCGCCGCCGCTGCCGCCCATGGAGGCGACAACGACACCTCCGCGAAGCTTCTGGAATCCATCACCGACATCGCACCCGGTTTCGCGGAAGCCTGGCATGTGCGCGGCATGATGGCCGCCGACGCGGACGACGACAAAACCGCGATCATCTATCTGAACCGCGCGATCACGCTGAACCCGCGCCAGTTCCAGGCCTATGCCGATCTCGCCAGAATTCTCTCCGAATATGGTGACAAGAAGCAGGCGCTCCAATATTACCGCAAGGCGCTCGCGCTCGATCCTTATTACGAAGGTCTCGACAAGCAGGTGCAGCAACTCGCGCGGCAAGTCGAAGGCGAGAAAATCTGATTGCGTGCCGCTTGCTTTGCATTGATCGCGGGCCTTCTGGCCTCACAGGGGGCGCAAGCCGCTGAAGCATCCATCGTCGGCGACTGGTTTGAGGAAGCGGTCTATGGCGGCTATCGCACCATCTCCATTTCGCATTTCCGCGCTGACGGCACTTTCACCGTCGAATTCCGCAAATGTCTTGTGCCGGGTGAACTGGACAACACCGACACCGGTCATTGGACCTATGCCAACGGCCAATTGCGCATGATCACCGAAGCCCGCGACGGCTTCTGGACGTTGGATATCGAGGACTACCAGACCCAATCGAACGATGGCACCGTATGGGTTTACAAAAGTACCGCAGGCCCAGCGGTTCAAACTTACGGACACATCGTCTTCAAGGACGTTCGTGTCACGCCAAGCTCGAAAGTGCCGACCTGCGATCTAAGTTCCTGATCACTTGCCGCCGACGAAGGCCACGCGCAACAGGTTCGTCGCGCCCGGCGTTCCCAGCGGCACGCCCGCGGTGACGACGATGCGCTCGCCGGCCTTCGCGAAGCCCTCGCGATAGGCAATCTCTGCGGCGCGTTCCACCACATCGTCCAGATCGTGCGCGTCTTCGGTGAGCACGCAATGCAGCCCCCACGCGATGCAAAGCCGCCGCGCGGTCTGGATGGAGGGCGTCAGCGCGATGATCGGCGCTTCCGGCCGCTCGCGCGCCGCGCGCAAGCCCGTCGATCCCGATCCGGTCCAGCACACAATGCATTTGGCGTGAATGGTGTGCGTCACGTCATGCACCGCTTGCATGATGGCGTCGGGCGTTGTCTCCAGCGGTGTATCGCGCTGGGCTTCGAGCGTGGACTGATAAAGCGGATCGTTCTCCACCGCGAATGCCGTGCGGTCCATCACCGTCACCGCCTCCACGGAATAAGAGCCGGATGCGGTTTCCGCCGACAGCATCACCGCATCAGCGCCATCGAACACCGCCGTGGCGACATCGGAGACTTCCGCGCGCGTCGGCGTGGGCGAGTTGATCATCGATTCCAGCATCTGCGTGGCAACGACGACCGGCTTTCCCGCCCGCCGTGCCGCACGCGTGATCTGTTTCTGCCGTCCGGGGACCATTTCCAGCGGAAGCTCCACGCCGAGATCGCCGCGCGCCACCATCAGCGCGTCGGACAATTCCAGAATGGCGTCCAGCGATTCGATGGCCTTGGGCTTTTCGATCTTTGCCAGAATGGCCGCGCGCCCACGCACCAGCTTGCGCAATTCGGCGACATCGTCGGGACGCTGCACGAAGGAAAGCGCGATCCAGTCCACACCCAGCGCCAACGCCGCTTCCAGATCCGCCTTGTCCTTGTCGGTCATGGCGGAAAGCGGCAGCAGGGTGTCGGGAAGGTTCACGCCCTTCTTGTCTTTCAGCACGCCACCCACTTCCACGAAGGCTTCCGCGCCATCGGGTTTGGAGGCGAAGGTCCGCAGCCGCACTTTGCCGTCATCGATCAGAAGAACGTGCTTCTGCTTCAGCGCCGTGAAGATCTCGCCATGCGGGATCGGCAGCACGTCGGGATCGGTGGAAGAACTCGCGCGGATCAGCTTGATGCGCTGGCCCTCTTTCAACGTGATCTGTCCGCCCGGCAATGTGCCCAGCCGGATCTTCGGTCCCTGAAGATCGACGAGGATGGCGATGGGCCGTCCCTCTTCTTCCTCCAGCGCCCGCACGCGGCCGTGCAGTGTCTTCAGAAGGTCGTGGCTGGTGTGACTCATATTGATGCGGAACACATCCACACCCGCCTCGAACAATTTCTTCATCTGGTCGGGCTCGGAAGAGGCCGGTCCCAAGGTCGCCAGTATTTTTGTTTTGCGTTGGCGTCTCATGTCTCAATCCGAAAGAGATTGGGTGTAGTCGGCGGCGTCTTTTGTATCCACCGCGAAAAAACCCTTGCTGTCCATGCCATGTGCCGCGCAATGGCTGCGCACACGCGACTGGAATTTGTCGTCCCCCGTGCCGACGCAGAATTGCCGCGCGCCATCCCAGGAACCCGCGCCGCCATCCGTGGCATAGAGATAGTAGTAACGCGCCTTCAGTTTGCCCGGCACCACGGCGTCGCATTTTTTTGGCGCGACAATCCACCATCCCTCGCTGAGCCAAGCCGTGCCGTCGAAACGGCCCACCGCCACGCGCGCCGCCTTGCCCGTGCGGTTGCAGACGGTCAGGGCGGCATGGGCAGGCAGAGGCAGAAGCGGCAGGAGGGCGAGGGCGGCCCCAAGAGCGGGTATGAATCGCATGGTCAGCGTGTCGCGCAGGCGCGCGATCCTGTCAACGCAGGCTTGGGATATGCTGTGCGCATGACCGAGTCCGCTTTTGAGCTTTTGCAGCCTGCCGCACGACGCGCCGATATCCTTTTCGTCTGCGATCATGCGTCCAACAGGGTGCCGGAAGCATATGGCACTTTGGGCCTGGAAGAGGGCGCTTTTGCGGCGCATATCGCCTCCGACATCGGCGCGGCGGCAGTCACCCGCGCGCTGGCCGGGGCCTATGACGCGCCGGCGGTTCTGGCGGGATGGTCGCGGCTGCTGATCGATCTGAATCGTGGCGCGGACGATCCCACGCTCGTCATGAAACTGTCGGACGGGCGGATCATTCCCGGCAACCGCCATGCCGATGCTGCGGAAGTCCAAAAGCGGATCGATCTTTTCTATCGCCCCTATCACGCGGCCATCGCGAATGAGATCGCGGTATTGCGCGCGGCGGGCGTCATTCCCACCATCATCTCGATGCATAGTTTCACCCCGGTTTGGAAGGGCTTCAAACGGCCGTGGGAGGTCGGCGTGTTGTGGGACAAGGATGGACGTCTCGCCCATCCGCTGATGGTGGCTTTGAAGCGCGCCGGGTTCACGGTCGGCGACAACGAGCCTTACAAGGGCGAGCTTGAAGGCGATTGCATGTATGTGCACGGTTCGCTCAACGGCCTGCCGCATGTGCTGGTCGAGATCCGGCAGGATCTGATCGCGACACCGGATGCGGCAGCGGCATTCGCGGCGCGCCTCAAGCCGATACTCGACGAAGCCCTGCAGGCGATGGGGCCCGCGAAAATTCAATACACGCGCGCGCTCGCCGCGCCGGAAGGAGCAACACCGATGGATGAGAAGACACGCACCGAACTGGAAGCGGCCGCTTTTCGCCGCCTCGTTGCGCATTTGCGCGAACGCACCGATGTCCAGAATATCGACCTGATGAATCTGGCGGGCTTTTGCCGCAACTGTCTGGGCGATTGGTATCGCGAGGCGGCGGCGGAAAAGGGAATCGCGCTGGAAAAGGATCAGGCGCGCGAAATCGTCTATGGCATGCCGCCCGCCGAGTGGAAAAAGCGCCACCAAAGGGAAGCCAGCGCGGAACAGAAGGCCGCATTTGAGCGCGCCTCAAGCAGCGAAGCGGCAGGCAAAAAATAAGGCCGCAGAAGACTCACAGCTAATCGCTGTTCCGCCCGTTGAAGGCCGCCGCAGCCCCGGGCTAGGTTCCGCGCCCTTCCGGCAGTGAGAGCAGGCAATGGCCAAGACAGGCTTCGCGAAAGAACATCTGAAATCCTTCATCGAGCGCATCGAGCGTCTTGAGGAAGAAAAGGCGGCGCTCGCCACCGATATCCGCGAAGTCTATTCCGAAGCCAAGGGCACGGGCTTCGATGTGAAGATCATGCGCCAGGTCGTGCGGCTTCGTAAGCTCGACACCGCCGACCGTCAGGAACAGGACGCGATCCTGGATTTGTATCTCAGCGCGCTGGGCATGGGCCGCGAGTAATGGTTCGAGGGCGGTTGTGCCGCCACCTCGCCATGACGTCATCTTGAGGTGCGCGTGAGCGCGCCACGAAGGATCAACCCGCGGCGCGTTTGGCCTCTTCGCTTTCCTCGATGTGCTGTTCGAGGCCCAAATCCTTCAGCTTGCGATAGAGCGTCGAGCGGCCGATGCCCAGACGGCGCGCCACTTCGGACATGTGTCCTTCATAATGCGAGATCGCCAGGCGGATCATTTCGGATTCGACGTCTTCCAGCTTGCGCATGTGTCCGCCACCATCCATCGCCGCCAGAGCGTAGGGCGAAGCGTGCGCGGGCGTAACGTGGCTGTGCTGCATCGGCGCATGCAATGACGGCGCGTAGGCCGGCGCGGGCGCCATCATCGGATTGGGACGGCGGCCTTGCAACTCGACGCCGAGCGCGGAGGCGATCTGCGGGAAGTCGCAGACGTCCAGAACCGTGCCATCACAAAGCACGACGGCGCGGAAAATCGTGTTCTCCAGCTGGCGCACGTTGCCCGGCCAGGTGAAGCGTTCGATCAGGTCGGTCGCTTCCGGCGTCAGGCCGGTCACCGCCTTGTTCTCTTCCGCGGCGAAGCGGGCGATGAAGTGGCGGGCGAGGGCAGGCACGTCTTCGTGGCGCTGGCGCAGCGGTGGCACGAAGATCGGAAATACGTTCAGGCGATAATAGAGGTCTTCGCGGAACAGGCCTTCGCGCACGCGCTCGGCAAGATCGCGATTGGTGGCGGAGACGATGCGCACATCGACTTTGACGGGACGCTTGGAGCCGACCGGATCGACTTCGCCTTCCTGCAGCGCGCGCAGCAGCTTCACCTGCATGTCGAGGCGCAGCTCGCCGATTTCGTCGAGAAAGAGCGTGCCGCCGTCCGCCTCCTGGAACTTGCCCAGATGCTTGTCGGAGGCGCCGGTGAATGAGCCCTTCTCGTGACCGAACAGGATGGATTCGATCAGGTTTTCCGGAATGGCGCCGCAGTTCACCGTGATGAACGGCTTGCCCGCGCGTTCGGACGAACCCTGGATCGCGCGCGCGATGAGTTCCTTGCCCGCGCCGCTTTCGCCTTCGATGAGAATCGGAATGTTGGACTGCGCCGCGCGCTGGCCCAGACGGATAACCTGCTTCATCTCGCCGGAGGTGGCGATGAGATCGTCGAAGACCAGGCGGTTTTCCGTCTTCTTCTTGAGGCGCGTGACCTCGCCCGTCAGCGTGCCGATCTTCAGCGCGTTGCGGATGGAAACGGTGATGCGTTCCGGGCTCGCCGGCTTCACAAGGAAGTCGCTGGCGCCTGCGCGCATGGCTTCCACGGCGGAATCGATGCCGCCTTTTGCGGTGAGCACGATGACGGGGAGTTCGGGATGCTGGCCGCGCATCTTCTCCATGACCTGCAAACCGTCCATGTCCGGCATCACGAGATCGAGAAGCATGAGCGAAATCTGGTCGCCGCGCGGGCCGGAAAGCAGGTCGAGCGCGGGCTGTCCGCCGGGGGCGGTCACGACCGTCATGCCCGAGCGCGTGATCGCGGCTTCGAGCAGGCGGCGCTGCACGGGATCGTCGTCAACGATGAGGATTGTCTGCGCCATGTTCTTTCGGGTCCCTTCGCGCACGGATAATCGTCCCCCAATGGTAAAATCCGCTTTAAGGTCTCGCTTTGCGACACCTTGCGAATGGACGACAAAAGCATTTGCGGTGAGGATCGGTCAGCAAAGGCGGCGAAGATGATGAAGGAACTCTTAGCGCGCGTGTCGCGCGGTAAGACCTCATGAACAAACGCGAGGATGGAATCGGAAAGCGCATTACGCGCTTTGCGCGTGTTTCCAGCGGATTGGCGGGTGTTGCCGCGCGCGGTGCTGCGCGGTCCCTGGGTGGCACAAAAGCGATTTCCGCCCAGAACGCCGCCGATCTCACGCGCGTGCTCGGCAATTTGCGCGGTCCGGTGATGAAGGTTGCGCAATTCGTGGCCACTGTTCCCGGCGTGTTGCCACCCGAAGTTGCCGCGCCACTGCTTACTCTGCAGGCAAGTGCGCCAGCGATGGGCGCAAGTTTCGTGCGCCGCCGCATGGAAGCGGAACTCGGCAAGGGTTGGGAAAAGAAATTCAAATCTTTCGACAAGGAGGCAGCCGCGGCGGCTTCGCTGGGCCAGGTGCACCGCGCCGTGGCGAAAGACGGCACGCGGCTCGCGTGCAAGCTGCAATATCCGGCAATGGACGCAGCGGTGGATGCCGATGTGCGCCAGCTCAAAACCGCATTGATGCTCCAGCGCGGTTTTGACGGCACCATCGACACCACGGAGTTCGGCAAGGAGATCGCCGAACGCCTCGCCGAAGAACTCGATTATGTGCGCGAAGTCGCGCACATGAAACTCTATGCGCTCATGCTGAAAGATCGCGACGATATCGCGGTACCGGAACCTTTTGAAACGTTCTCGACCAAGCGCCTTCTGACGATGACATGGCTGGACGGCGCGCCGATTGCGGAGTTCGAGAAAGCAAAACCGCCCATGCGCAACGCGATTTCCACCGCGCTGTTCAAGGCATGGTGGCGGCCCTTCGCGCGTTACGGCGCGATCCACGGCGATCCGCATCTGGGCAATTACGCGGTGCGCAATGACGGCGGCATCAATCTTCTGGATTATGGCTGCATCCGAACCTTCACGCCGCAATTCGTGGCGGGCGTGATCGGGCTTTATCGCGCCTTGCAAACGAAAGATGAAAAGCTTGCCGCCAGATCCTATGCCGCCTGGGGTTTCAAAAAGCCGACGGCGGAGATGGTGAAGATTCTCAACATGTGGGCTGGTTTCATCTTCGCGCCGTTGCTCGACGATCGCGTGCGTGTCGTCGATGACGGCGTGCCCGCGGCGGAATACGGCATGAAGCAGGCGAACGAAGTCCATGCAAAGTTGAAAGCGATGGGCGGCATCCGTCCGCCGCGCGAATTCGTGTTCATGGATCGCGCCGCTATCGGCCTTGGCGGCGCGCTCATCCGGCTTGGCGCGCAGCTCAACTTTCACAAGCTGT
>JANWJQ010000055.1 GCA_025451875.1 Rhizomicrobium sp. | reverse complement strand
TTTCGCCTTCCTCGACATGGCGCACGATGTTTTCGAGCATGACGATGGCGTCGTCCACGACAAAGCCCACGGACAGCGTCAGCGCCATCAGCGAAAGGTTGTCGAGGCTGTAGCCGAGGAACGACATTCCCGCGAAGGTGCCGATGACGGCAATGGGAAGTGCCAGCGACGGGATAATGGTCGCTGTCACCGTTCGCAGGAAAACAAATATCACGCCGACCACGAGAATGGCGGCCAGAAGCAGCGTTTCCTCTACGTCGTTGACCGAATCGCGGATCGACTGGCTGCGGTCGTAGAGCACGCTCAGCGAAAGCGTTGCCGGAAGCTGCTCCATGAAATGCGGCAGGATGCTCTTGACCTCATCCACCACCTGGATGGTGTTCGATCCCGGCTGGCGCTGTATGGCGAGAACGATGGCGCGCTTGCGATTGAACCAGCTCGCCACGAATTTGTTTTCGACGCCGTCAACAGTCTTGGCGACGTCCTGCACGCGCACTGGCGCGCCATTCTTGTAGGCGATGATCTGCTGGTTGAACGACGCCGCATCCTGAAGCTGGCCGCTGGAATGCACCACCACCGACTGCTTGTTGCCGTTCAGCGAGCCTGTTGGAATGTTTGGATTGGCAGCGTTGGCGATGTTCGCAACCTGATCGATGCCGATCCCGCGCGCGGCCAGCGCGACCGGATCGGCCTGTATGCGCACCGCGAATTTCTGCGAGCCATAGACATTGACCTGCGCCACGCCGTTCAGCGTGGAAATCTGCCGCGCCAGCAAGGTCTCGGCGTATTTGTCCACTTCCTGCAAAGGCAGCGTGGACGATCCCATCGCCAGATACATGATCGGCGAATCGGATGGATTCACTTTGCGCAACGTGGGTGGCGTCGGCATGTTCTGGGGCAACTGGTGCCCGGCGGCGGAGATCGCGGCCTGAACGTCCTGCGCCGCGCCGTCTATGTTGCGGTCCAGATCGAACTGGATGACGATCTGTGTCGAGCCCTGCGTGCTCGAAGAGCTCATCGAGCTGATGCCCGCGATGGTGGAGAACTGGTTTTCCAGGGGCGTTGCGACACCCGACGCCATCGTGTCCGGGTCGGCACCGGGCAGCGACGCGGACACCACGATCGTCGGGAAATCCACCGCCGGAAGCTCGCTGACCGGAAGCGAGGAATATCCGAACAAGCCGAAGATCACCAATCCCGCCATCAGCAGGATCGTCATCACGGGGCGGCGGATGAAGGCTTCGGAGATGTTCATCGGGTGGCGGCGGCTCCCTTGGCCCGCGCGCCTTTCGCTCCCGCGATCGCCACCGGCTTGCCGGGGATGACGCGCAACTGCCCGTCGGTCACCACTTGCTGGCCGACCTTGAGCTTGCCCTGAACCGCTGCCGACTTGCCGTCGTCGTAAAGAACCTTAACCGGCACGAGGACGGCGTTGCCGTTCTCCAGCGCATAAACATAACGGCCATTGGGGCCGACATTCACCGCCTCACGCGGAACGACAATGGAATTTCGGTACTGGCCCAGCGCGACGGAGACGTCCACCACCTGTCCGGGCACCAGCTTGTCGTCGGTGTTCGGGAAAGTCGCGCGCAATTCGATGGTCCCCGTCGTGGCGCTTACCGCATTGCCGACGAAATCCACTTTGGCGCGTTCGTGCGTCTGCACCGCGTTGTGTGCCTGCACGTCCGCTGTCAGATCACCCGCCGCCATGCGCTGCTGGATCTGCGGCAAATCCGATTGCGGCAGGAAGAATGAAACCTTTACCGGATGAATCTGCGTGATCGTGACCAGCGGATTTGTGTCGTTCGCTTTGATGAGATTACCCGGCTGGATCAGGATAGGCCCCGTCTTGCCGTCCACCGGCGAGCGGATCACCGACCATTGCAGGTTGAGCGCGGCGACATCGGCCAGAGCCTTGTCCGCTTTCACCGTCGCGGTGAGAGCCTGCGCCTGCGCCACGAACTGATCGCGCTGCGAAGAAGAGGCGGCGCCCATCTTGGCTAGGATCGAGTAGCGCTTGGAATCATTGTTCGCGCTGGCAAGCGAAGCTTCGTCGCGCGCCGTCATCGCCTGCGCTTGCAGCAAGGCTGCCTGAAAGGGTTTCGGATCGAGCCGGAAAAGAATGTCGCCCGCTTTCACCGTCTGGCCTTCGGTGAAGGCGGCGGAATCGAGTTGACCGTCCACGCGGGCGGTCACCTGCACGGTGGCGTTTGCGACGATGGTGCCGATGGTCTGTTCATATGCCGTCACATTGCTTTGCGTGACGGTGCCCACGCGCACCGGCGGCGGCGGAACGACATGCGGCGGCGGCGCGGTGAACGCATCGATCAGATACCAGATCACGGCCAGCGCAATAAGGATTGCGATGACGCTCGCAATCAGGCGCGTGCGCGGATTGGCTTGCCGGATGGCTTCGGGAAAGCCTTTGACCGCTGCCGGTGCGGTCTGAAGAGAATCGGGCATCCTGATATTCATCGTCATCCAAATCTGTCGCTTCGGGCGCCGCCCAACACGTCTTTCAAACCCGTGCGCGCATGCACTCTTCTGAAGACGTTCAGTCGTGGTCTACGTTTGGCGGCGGACCTGCGGGAACCCCGCATCCGCGTCATGGCAATACTGGCGGCGGCTTCCCCGTTCCATTCCAAAATAGTCACTTTCTGTCTGTTTTTGGTGAAGCCGAAATTGGGACCGTTGCCCGGACGGGCGGCGCTGATAGTAAATAAGGCCGGGAGCGGCCCCGTCCGGGGCTCCGCACGTTCTGGAATCGCAAGAAAAAACTTGCCGTTGCAATGACTTGCTCGGACTGGCGGCTGCACTGGCGCGTGGTGGATTTCAACAGCCGCATCGGCAAGGCGACGGGAACGGAGCAGGTCGATCTGGTGGCGTTGCCCGGCCCGGATGGGCTTTTGCGCCCGGCGCGGGCGGGCGAATGGGAGGCCGCCAAGGGGCAGGTGAAGCTTCTGGCCGACGCCCACCGTGCCGCGGCCTTGGCCGTCGTCGCCCATCAGCGCTGCGCCGGCCATCCGGTTTCGGACGGCGACCACAACCAGCATGTCCAGACCGTCGCCAAAAATCTCAAGGAATCCCTGGGTTTTTCCGGTCCCGTCTATGCGCTGGTCGCCACATATAAGAGTGACAGGAATTGGGATCTGGCCGAGGCCGGCCGGTTCTAGAAAGCTTGGTTTGCGGTTGCGAAGTGCGGCGTCTATAAGCGCGCGCTCCCGAACACGCCGGTCCCCATGGATATCCGTAACATCGCCATTATTGCTCACGTCGACCACGGCAAGACCACGCTGGTTGACCAGCTGCTGAAACAGTCCGGCTCCGTCCGTGACAATCAGCACATGGACGAGCGCGCGATGGACTCCAACGATCTGGAGCGCGAGCGTGGCATCACCATTCTGGCCAAGTGCACGTCGGTCGATTGGGAAGGCCACCGCATCAACATCGTCGATACGCCGGGCCACGCCGATTTCGGCGGCGAAGTGGAGCGCATCCTGTCGATGGTCGATGGCGTCGTGCTTCTGGTCGATGCGGCGGAATCGGTCATGCCGCAGACCAAGTTCGTTCTCTCCAAGGCCCTGAAACTGGGCCTCAAACCCATCGTCGTCATCAACAAGATCGACCGCCAGGACGCGCAGCCGGACGAGACGCTGGAAAGCATCTACGACCTCTTTCTCGCGCTTGAGGCAAACGACTACCAACTGGATTTCCACGTTTTGTATGCGTCCGGCCGCAATGGCTGGGCCGTTGCCGATCTGAAAGATGATCGCAAGGACTTGTCGCCGCTCTTTGCCCGAATTGTCGCAGACATTCCCACGCCGAAAGCTGCCGAGAAGGCAGGCGACGAGTTCCCGTTCACCATGCTGGTGACCACGCTGGAAGCGGATCCCTATCTCGGTCGCATCCTGACGGGCCGTATCGAGACCGGCGCGATCAACGTCAACCGCGTGATCAAGGCGCTGAGCGCGGACGGAAAGGAAATCGAGCGCACCCGCGTCACGAAATTGCTGGCATTCCGCGGTTTGGCGCGCGTTCCGGTTTCCCGCGTGGAAGCGGGCGATCTCGTCGCCATCGCGGGCCTGCCGCAAGCCACCGTCGCCGATACATTGTGCGACGTGAATGTCGAGACGCCCATCGCCGCCATCCCGATCGATCCGCCGACCTTGGCGATCACGCTGGCGGTGAATGATTCCCCGCTCGCGGGCCGCGAAGGCGACAAGGTGCAAAGCCGCGTCATCCGCGACCGCCTGTTGCGCGAAGCCGAAGGCAATGTCGCCATCAAGGTGAGCGAAACCGGCGAAGGCGCCTATGAAGTCGCCGGCCGCGGCGAACTTCAGCTTGGCGTGCTCATCGAGCAGATGCGCCGCGAAGGCTTCGAACTTTCGATCTCGCGCCCGCGCGTTCTGTTCAAGACCGAGAATGGCGAACGTCTGGAGCCGATCGAAGAAGTCACCATCGACGTTGACGATCCCTATGCCGGCACCGTCATCGAAAAGATTTCGCTGCGCAAAGGCGAACTGCAGGACATGCGCCCGACCGGCGCGGGCAAGACGCGCCTTGTGTTCTTCGCGCCGTCGCGCGGCCTTATCGGCTATCACGGCGAATTCCTCACCGACACGCGCGGCACCGGCGTCATCAACCGCATGTTCCACGGTTACGCGCCCTACAAGGGCACGCTCGAAGGCCGCCGCGAAGGCGTGCTGGTTGCGACCGGCGACGGCGAAGCGGTGGCTTATGCCCTCTGGTATCTGGAAGAGCGCGGCAAGATGTTCGTCACGCCGGGCACCAAGATCTATCAGGGCATGATCATCGGCGAACATAGCCGCGACAACGATCTGGATGTGAACCCGCTCAAAGCCAAGCAGCTCACCAACATCCGCACCACGTCGAAAGACGAAGCGGTGCGTTTGACGCCCATCGTGCCGATGACGCTGGAGCAGGCCATCGCCTACATCCAGGACGACGAGCTGGTGGAAGTGACGCCGCAGTCGATCCGCCTGCGCAAACGCGCGCTGCTGCCGCATCTGCGCAAGCGCGCGAAGGCCGACGCGGAGTAGTTTTCACTCTCTCAACACCGTCATCACCCGGTCGCTCGCGTTTTCGCGAGCGATCCGGGTGCCCCATTTTTGCGCACGAAGAAGAAATTAGGTCACCCGGACCCTTCGCAAAAAGGCGAAGGGCCGGGTGATGACGGCCTATGGGGAAGATTATGCTGCGTCTCTATGCGCCTGGCTTCAACCCCAACCGTCCCGCGATCACATTGTCGACGACACGCTTGGGAAGGTTGCCGGTGATGAAATCCTGCAAGCCGTTCGGCGACACGGTGTAGTGCACCTTCGGGCTTTTCAGCGTCAGCGCTTGCCACACTGTTTCGCCGATCTTCTCCGGCGGATATCCCTTGCGGCCCA
>JANWJQ010000054.1 GCA_025451875.1 Rhizomicrobium sp. | reverse complement strand
TTAACCAAGATCGTCAAGAGTGAGAGCGGAATAAAGCGGGAGAATCTTCTTCCCGTGATGTTCGTGCCGATGATCGAGGGATTGCCGCAGAATGCGCGCGCAGCAGAAGGCCCGGGGAAATCTTAAACGCATCACCGCGTTGGCGCTGTGCGTGGCCGGCGCCGCCATGCTCTCCGGCTGCGAGACTTATCAGGACGCGCGCGAAAGCTATCGCGACTTCTACGACAGTTCCGCGCCGTATCACGGCACACCGCACACGGAATACCGCCGCGCAGCCGCGGCGCGCGATCGCTCTGCGCCGGATCGCCAGGTCGCATCGAACGACGACTCTTATATCACCCCGCGCAAGCGTCCGGCTTACACACCGGCGCCGCGCATCGACTCCACGCCACAGGACGCGCGTGTCGGCGATACGCTGACGTCCGGCTTCGTGGTTCCGGTCAGCGGAAAGATCATTGCCGGCTTCGGCAGCTATTCGACGGGCGAGCGCAATGACGGCATCAACATCGCCGCCGCCACCGGCACGCCCATCCATGCCGCCGCCGATGGCGTTGTCACCTATGCCGGCAACGAGTTGAAGGGTTACGGCAATCTCATTCTCATCAAGCATGGCGACACCTATGTCACCGCCTATGCGCACACCAATTCCATCGGCGTGGCGCGCGGCCAGCGCGTGGCGAAGGGCGATATCATCGGAACGGTGGGGCAGACGGGCGACGTCACGCAGCCGCAGCTGCATTTCGAAATCCGCCGCAACATGAAGCCGATCGATCCGCGCGCGATCCTCACCGCGTCGAACGACAGCTAGTATTCCCCTTAAGCAGCTCCCCCTTGTGGGGAGGTGATAGGGAAGGCTTAAATCTTCTTCCCCAACTCGCCGGCGATATCCTGAATGAACTGCCACGCCACGCGGCCCGAGCGCGCGCCGCGCGTGGCCGACCATTCCAGCGCGCGGGCGTGAAGTTTCTCACGCGCCATCTTCAAGCCGAAATGCGCGGCATAGGCATCCACCATCGCAAGATAATCATCCTGCCCGCAATTGTGAAAGCCGAGCCACAAGCCGAAGCGATCGGATAGCGAGACTTTCTCTTCCACCGCTTCGCCGGGATTGATCGCGGTGGCGCGCTCATTGTCCATCATCTCGCGCGGCATCAGATGGCGGCGATTGCTCGTCGCATAGAACAGCACATTCGCGGGCCGTCCCTCGATGCCGCCTTCCAGCGCCGCCTTCAGCGATTTGTACGACGTGTCGTCCTTGTCGAAGGAAAGATCGTCGCAATAGAGCAGGAAGCGCCGCTTGCTCGCGCGGAGCAGGCGCAGCAGCAGCGGCAGGCTCGCGATCTCCTCGCGATGAATCTCCACCAGCACCAGCCGTGCGCCGCCTTTGCGCGCTGCGTTCACCGCGCCATGCGCCGCCTTCACCAGCGAGGACTTGCCCATGCCGCGCGCACCCCAGAGCAGGGCGTTGTTCGCCGGCAGCCCATCGGCAAAGCGCCGCGTGTTTTCCAGCAGCGTATCGCGCGCGGAGTCGATGCCTTTGAGCAGCGTGAGCGGAATGCCCGCCACCTGCGCCACCGCGACAAGGCCGCCATGCGCAGGCTCCCACACAAAGGCGTCGCCCGTGGCCGGAGCCGCCTGTGCAAGGACGCCCGGCGCAAGGCGCTCCAGCGCATCGGCGATGCGCGTCTGCACCGCTTCCAAACCGCCTTTTACGGGCTTTTTCACCAGCTAACCCCTTGATGTGGCACGGTTGCAAAGGGGGCGCGCGCCGCTATAGTCCGCGCCGAAATTGCGCCGGGCATCTTCGCCGCTCCGGTGCCGAATCTTACCCCGGAAAACCCCATGGATTCCTCTTTTCTGACTTCCATCGTGCCGCTGATCGCGGTGTTCGCGATCATGTATTTCCTTCTCATCCGTCCGCAACAGCAGAAGATGAAAGAGCATCGCAAGATGGTCGAAGGGGTGGGGCGCGGCGACACGGTTGTGACCGCGGGCGGCATCGTCGGCAAGGTGGCCAAGCCGGTGAAGCCGGAAGACACCGAACTCACCATCGAGATCGCCGACAATGTGCAGATCAAGGTCGTGAAGGGAACGCTCAGCGAAGTGCGCCCGAAGAACACCCCGGCGAACGACTAATCCGCCATGATGCAGATTCCCACCTGGTCGCGCATTCTCACGCTGCTCGTTCTTTTGGCCGGCGTGCTGTTTGCGATGCCCAACGCGCTGCCAGACAACATCATCAAGCGCCTGCCGCCGTTCTTTCCCAAGAACACGGTGAGCCTGGGCCTCGACCTTCAGGGCGGTTCCTATCTGCTGCTCGAAGTCGAGCTCGACAAGGTGCAGCAGGACCGGCTGGAAACGCTGGTGGGCGACATCCGCGTCGGCCTGCGCAAGGCGCATATTCCCTATAACGATCTTCAGGCCGGTGCGGATTCGGTTTCGGTCCATATCCTCGATACCGCGCGCGTTGACGATGCGAAGACCGTCCTCAAGACGTTGAACCCGCTGGTCACCGGCGGCGTTCTTTCCGTCGGCGCGCATGCCTATGACATGAACGACCAGGGTGGCGGCACCATCCAGATGAAGATGACGGACGCCTACAAGAACGGCGCCAAGAACGACATCGTCAACCAGTCCATCGAAGTGGTGCGCCGCCGCATCGACCAGCTCGGCACCAAGGAGCCGGCCATCGAGCGACAGGGCGACGACCGCATCGTCGTGCAGGTGCCGGGCCTTTCCGATCCGGACCGTCTCATCAAGCTTCTGGGCACCACCGCGAAGATGACGTTCCAGCTCGTGGACCCGGGCGCGAATGTGGATGAAGCCAGGAAGGGCATTGTCCCCATCGGTGACGAGCTTCTTTACGAAGACAATCCGCAAAAGGGCCTCCCGCCGATCCCCTATGTGCTGGAGAAGCGCATCATGGTGTCGGGCGACCGCCTGACGGACGCGCAAGGCACGTTCGACCAGCAGAGCGGCGGCGCCGTCGTCACCTTCCGCTTCGACAGCGTGGGCGCACGCCAGTTCGGCAACGCGACGAAAGACAATGTCGGCCGCCTCTTCGCCATCGTGCTCGACAACAAGGTGATCGAAGCGCCCGTGATCCAGACCGCGATCCTCGGCGGTTCCGGCCAGATCTCCGGCAATTTCACCATCCAGACCGCGAACGATCTGGCGGTGCTGCTGCGCGCGGGTGCATTGCCGGCACCGCTCAAGCCGCTGGAACGGCGCACCGTCGGCGCCGAACTAGGCGCGGACGCCATTCACGCGGGCAAGATCGCAACGCTGGGCGGCCTTGCGCTCGTCGCACTCTTCATGTTCGCGCGCTACGGCATGTTCGGGCTCTTCGCGGACGTTGCGCTGACGCTGAACATCGTTCTGCTGCTCGCGGTGCTGACCATGCTTGGCGCCACGCTCACGCTGCCCGGCATCGCCGGTATCGTTCTCACCATGGGCATGGCCGTCGATGCGAACGTGCTGATCTATGAGCGCATACGCGAAGAGCATCGCAACGGGCGAAGCATCATCGCCTCGATCGACACCGGCTTCCGCCTCGCCATGGCGACCATCATCGACGCCAACGCCACCCACGTCATCGCCGCGATCATCCTGTTCGAGCTCGGCTCCGGCCCGGTGCGCGGCTTCGCCGTGACGCTGCTGATCGGCATCATCACCTCGTTCTTCACCGCGGTGATGGTGACGCGCCTGATCGTCGTGACCTGGTACACGATGCGCAAACCGAAGAAGCTGACGCTCTAGACCGCGCGAATAGCGAGTGGCGAAGAGTTCCGCAGGAAGCGAATAGCGAATAGCGAATAGCGAGTAGCGAATAGCGGAACGCTATTGGAGATGCCGCAGATCAAATCCTATCGTGATCTGCGGGTCTGGCAGGACTCGATGTCGCTTGCGGAAGCCTGTTATCGACTCACGCGCAAATTTCCCCGCGATGAGTTGTTCGGGCTGACATCCCAAATTCGCCGTGCATCCACGTCCATCCCAGCGAACATCGCGGAGGGGCATGGACGTGAAAATACGGGCTCCTTCATCCAGCACCTGCGGATTGGGCAAGGTTCTCAAAGAGCTGGAAACCCATCTTTTGCTGGCCGAGCGCGTTGGATTGATCCATCTTTCCGTTTCGGACTCTCCGCTGGCCGCCTGTGAAGCCGTTGGCAAAATGCTCCGCTCACTCATCAGATCGCTGCAGAGTAGAAAAGAGGGCAGAGATACTTAATCCCCACTCGCTATTCGCCATTCGCTTTTTGGGAATTGACCCAAAAACTTTGAGGATTTGGTCTCAAAATTCTCTGGATTCATTTCCCGAACAGGTGAAGAATCTTCCGCAGACTCAAATCGGCGGGGAGGCCGAATCATGGCTGCGTTCTTTTCCAATCTCAGGAACACGATAATCGCGGGTTGCGTGCTGGTGCTGGTGATCCTGGCCATCCATTTCGCGCAGGTCGGCAGCTTCACCCTCGACGAGTCGTTCTGGCTCTACTTCGTGCGCGTGCTGCACATCATCAGCGGCGTCATGTGGATCGGCCTGCTGTGGTACTTTAACTTCGTCTCTACTCCGACCACGCCCTCGATCCCGACGGAGCTTCGCCCGGCGCTCGGCAAATACATCACCCCCGCCGCCTTGTGGTGGTTCCGCTGGGGCGCGATGAGCACCATCGTGTTCGGCATCATCCTGGCCGCGCTGAACGGCTATCTCGTCCAGGCCTACACGCTGGATGCGATGGAAGGCTTCTCCAATTCCACCTATCTGATGATCGGCATCGGCATGTGGCTGGGCACGATCATGTGGTTCAACGTCTGGTTCATCATCTGGCCGAACCAGCAGAAGGCGCTGAACATCGACAACGCCTATCCGGACCTGACGCCGGAAGCGCGCGCCGCCGCCGCCAAGCCGGCCGGCATGTACAGCCGCGTGAACACGATGCTGTCCATCCCCATGCTGTTCTGCATGGCTGCGGCCTCGCATCTGGCCTGATACCGGGCTTCGCAAACAAAGCCGCCGGAGCGATCCGGCGGCTTTTTCTTTCCTCCCCCGTTTACGGGGGAGGTGCCGAGCGTAGCGAGGTGGAGGGGGATTTTCCCCTGCGCGCCCCCTTCGTCCCGCCGCTTGCGCGGCGGTCCACCTCCCCCGTAAACGGGAGAGGAAAGGTAAAGCGCTTGCCGAATTCCCTCCAAGCCAATCTCCGTAAAATCGACGAGGACCGCTATCACGCCGCGCTGTTCGCGCCGGCGGAGAAGCGGGCGCAGCTTTTCGCGCTCTATGCCTTCCATCATGAGATCGCGCGGATCGCCGAAAGCGTGCGCGATCCGATGATGCACGCGATCCGCCTGCAATGGTGGCGCGAAGCGGTGGAGGGTGCGCGCGAGGGCAAGCCGCGTCCGCATCACACGGTGACCGCGCTGGCCGATCTCTTCGCGAAAGTGGATCTGCCGCAGGATCTGTTCGACGCGATGATCGACGCGCGCGAAGACGATATGGCGGATGTCACCTTCCCCGATCTTCTGATGCTGGAGAAATATTGCGACGCGACCGGCGGTAACCTGATGCGGCTGGCGTCGCGCGTCCTGGGCGAGGCGCATGACGATCTGGCGCATCTTGCCGGTGTTACGCATGCGCTGGCGGGAATTCTTCGCGCCATTCCGTTTCATGCCGCGCGCGGCAAGGTCTATCTGCCGGACGATCTGCTCGCTGCCGCCGGAACCTCGCGCGAGGAAATCCTGCGAACCCATTCCGGCAAGAAACTCGCGCCCGTGATCGCGCGGATCGCACAATTCGCGCGCGATCATCTGGCGGCGGGACGGGGAACAAAGCCGGGCAAGGCGCTGCCCGCTTTTCTTCCCGCCGCCACCGCGCCGCTTTATCTGGACCGCGTCACCGCACCGGGCTTCGATGCGTTCACGACCGCTGTTGAGATTCCGCTCTATCGCCGCCAATTCGCCATGCTGCGCGCGAGCTGGCGCGGAAAAATCTAAGACGACGACATTCATCACTACAAACGCTGCCGGTCGCTCGCTTCTCGCAAGCGATCCGGGTGACCCATATTCGGCAAAGGAAATTGGGTCGCCCTTCGCGAAAAGGCGAAGGATCCGGGCGATGACAGGCTTTGAAATGGCTTGACTCCGCCTGACATAGTTCCTATTTTGTTCTTTCTCTCGAAATCGGCAAAATGCGTCGGAAACGGCGTTTGGCGAACGGGAGAACTGCGTCCCGCCAGAAGGGATGGACGGGGGGAGGGGGAGGGGGTAGTGGAAAACGTGAAAACGACTGCTCCCGTACCCCGCGAACCACAAAATCTGGTGGCACGATGTTGTCAGCAGTGTGTGAGGGGCAAAAACTCCGGATCAACCTTCGGCGCTTTCTCCAACCGCTTCAAACGCTTGATGGAAATCGCCGGAAATTTCCCAACAGATTCAATGAACGGATGACATGAGCTTTCCCATCCATATCATCGGCGGCGGATTGGCGGGCTCGGAAGCCGCGTGGCAGGTAGCGGAATCCGGCTGCAAGGTCGTGCTCCACGAAATGCGCCCGGTGCGCGAAACCGATGCGCACCACACCGACAGCCTGGCGGAACTCGTCTGCTCCAATTCCTTCCGTTCCGACGATTGGGAAAACAACGCCGTCGGATTGCTGCATGAGGAAATGCGCCGCGCCGGATCGCTCATCATGCGCGCGGCCGACGCCAACAAGCTTCCTGCCGGCGGCGCGTTGGCGGTTGACCGTCACGGTTTTTCCGCCGAGGTGACACGCAGTATCGAAGGTCACGCCAATATCGAAATCCGCCGCGAGGAAATCGCGGGCCTGCCGCCGGAAGACTGGCAGAGCGCGATCATCGCCACCGGCCCGCTGACCTCGCCGCCGCTCGCCGAAGCGATCCGCGCGCTGACCGGCGAGGACTCGCTTTCCTTCTTCGATGCCATCGCGCCCATCGTCCACAAGGAGTCGATCAATTTCGACATCTGCTGGATGCAATCGCGCTACGACAAGGTCGGTCCCGGCGGCGGCGACGCCGATTACATCAACTGCCCGATGGACCAGGAGCAGTATCGCGCCTTCATCGCCGCGTTGATCGGCGGCGAAAAAACCGAATTCAAGGAATGGGAAAAGACGACGCCTTATTTCGAGGGCTGCCTTCCCATCGAAGTCATGGCTTCGCGGGGCGAAGACACGTTGCGCTTCGGTCCGATGAAGCCTGTGGGCCTCAGCGATGCGCGCACCGGTTACCGTCCCTATGCGGTGGTGCAACTCCGCCAGGACAACGCGCTCGGCAATCTGTGGAACATGGTGGGATTCCAGACCAAGCTGAAACATGGCGAGCAGACGCGCATCTTCCGCATGATCCCGGGTTTGGAGAACGCGCAATTCGCCCGCCTTGGCGGCCTGCACCGCAACACTTTCATCAATTCGCCCAAGCTGCTGGATGGTTCGCTCAAACTGAAAGCACGCCCGTCGATCCGTTTCGCGGGGCAGGTGACCGGCGTGGAAGGTTATGTGGAAAGCGCCGCCATCGGGTTGCTCGCGGGCCGTTTCGCGTCATCGGAAGCGCGCGGTGAGACGATTGTCGCGCCGCCGCCAACCACGGCCTTTGGCGCTTTGCTCGCGCACATCACCGGCGGCGCGGACGAAAAGACATTCCAGCCGATGAATGTGAACTTCGGTTTGTTCCCCGAACTGAAAGGCGTGCGCGGCAAGGATCGCAAAAAAGCGATGTCTCACCGCGCAATTGCCGATCTTCAGGCGTGGCTCAAACCGGAAGCGCAAGCGGCCGAGTGATCAACCCCAGACTTGCGGCTTATGGTCCGCCCAAGGCTGCCACGGACGCGCTTCCTCGATCTGCGCCGCAAGGCGATAGAGCGTCGCTTCGTCGGAATAACGTCCGGTGAACATCATGCCGATGGGAAGCCCGGTGCTGGAAGCGCCCATGGGCAATGACATCGAAGGCTGCCCGGTGATGTTGAACGGCGGTGTATAGCCGAACACGAAAGACTGGCGGCGGTTGAATTCCTTCGGATCGAGATTCACCGGATCGAGGTGACCGATCTCCGGCGGCGGCGCCAGCGTGACCGGCGAGAGCATCACGTCGAAGTCGCGCCACAACGCGATGATCTGCCGGGAGATGAGACGCATATCCTGCAGGCCCGTCGCGACCTGCGCGCCTGTGAGTTTGCGAGCGCTCTTCCAGCTCACCAGCGCCAGCGTCTCCAAATCTTCGGGCGTCGGTTCGCCGAGCTTCGCGATCAGCTCTTCCATATTCGCCGCCATCATGCCGCCGGACACCATGCCCTGCGCGCGATAGAGGCGGCGCCAGTCGATCGGCATCTTCGGCAGATCGATCATGGTGTGGCCCAGATCGCCGAGCAGCTTCACGGTGTCGTCGAACACCTTCTTCACATCCGGCGTCGGATCGATGCCGCGCGGCACTTCGGTGGAGAAGGCGATGCGCAGCTTGCCCGGCGGCGTCTGGATCTCCTCCAGATAAGGCCGCGCTTTCGGCACCGGTGCGTAAGGCGCGTCGTCTTCGGGATAGCCCGTCGCATCCAGCATCGCCGCGCTGTCCCGAACGCTGCGCGTCAGAACGTGATCGCAGATCAGGCCATGCGCGCGGCCGCGATCGTCGGGTCCGCCCGGATTGCGGAACTGGGTCGGCTTCATACCGACAAGGCCGCATTGCGCCGAGGGAATGCGGATCGAGCCGAGCCCGTCGGAACCATGCGCCATCGGCACCATGCCGCTCGACACCGACGCCGCCGCGCCGCCGGACGATCCGCCGGACGAGTGATTGGGATTCCACGGATTGCGGCAGATGCCCAAGTGACGGCCTTCCGTCGTGCCGGGAATGCCGAATTCCGGCGTGTTGGTCTTGCCGAAGATCACCACGCCCGCAGCGCGATAGCGCTTCGTCAGTTCCGCATCGCTCTCGCTGACATTGTTGCGCAGATAGTGCGAGCCATTCGTCATCGGCCAACCGGCAACCGCCATGCCGATATCCTTGATCAGGAACGGCACGCCTTTGAACGGTCCGTCCGGCAGCTTGCCGTCCGCAACCTTCTTCGCTTCGTCATAGGCCTTGTAGACGACGGCATTCACTTTCGGATTGTGCCGCTCCACGCGGGCAATCGCTTCATCCAGAAGCTCGCGCGG
>JANWJQ010000053.1 GCA_025451875.1 Rhizomicrobium sp. | reverse complement strand
TTGGCCCTATACTGGGAGTCGCTCCGGGTGGGCTGGGGCAGCAACAACAAGAAGAAAAAGTGTGTCGGCAATGAGCGAAAAACAACAAAATCTGCAGGACACTTTCTTAAATGCTGTGCGTAAGAGCAAATCGGCGGTGACGATCTTTCTCGTCAACGGCGTGAAGCTTCAGGGAAACATCACTTGGTTCGACAATTTCTGCGTTCTTCTGCGTCGGGACGGGCAGGCACAGCTCGTTTACAAGCACGCCATCTCGACGGTGATGCCGCTGGGCCCGATCCAGTTGATGGAGCAGGAAACCGCCCCCGCGATGGAAAGCGCCTGAGCAAGACCCGTTTTCAGGTTCCGGAAGCAAAACGCACCGGCGCATTCGTCATTCACATCGAACGCAAGTCGCGCGACCGCTTTGAGTTGCGCGACGCGGAAGCACGTCTCGAAGAAGCCATTGGCCTGACCGCCGCCATCGGCCTTGAGGTGATCTCCACAAATATCGTTCCGCTGTCGCGGCCCGTGCCGGGCACGCTGATCGGTTCGGGCAAGGTTGAAGAGATCGCCGCCGAAGCACGCGCCCTGGAGCCCGAGGTCATCATCGTCAACGCCCAGCTCTCGCCGGTGCAGCAACGCAATCTGGAGAAGGAATGGAACGCCAAGGTGCTGGACCGCACCGCGCTCATTCTGGAGATATTCGGCGCGCGCGCGCAGACGCGGGAAGGCCGGCTTCAGGTCGAGTTGGCCCATCTCACCTACCAGCGCTCGCGCCTTGTGCGGTCATGGACCCATTTGGAGCGCCAGCGCGGCGGCTTCGGCTTCCTTGGCGGTCCCGGCGAAACGCAGATCGAAACCGACCGCCGCCTGATCGGCGAGCGCCTCGCGAAAATCCGCAAGGAAATCGAAGAGGTGAAGCGCACGCGCGGGCTGCATCGCTCGGCGCGCAAGAAGGTGCCGTATCCCATTGTTGCGCTGGTCGGTTACACCAATGCCGGCAAGTCCACGCTGTTCAACAAGCTCACCCATTCCGAAGTGATGGCGAAAGATTTGTTGTTCGCCACGCTCGATCCCACCATGCGGGGCCTGCGCCTGCCGAACGGCCGGCGCGTGATTCTGTCCGATACGGTGGGCTTCATCTCCGATTTGCCGCACGAACTGGTTGCCGCCTTCCGCGCCACGCTGGAGGAAGTGCTGGAGGCCGACGTCATCCTGCACATCCGCGACGCCGCGCATGATGAGACCGAGGCCCAGAAGCGCGACGTGGAAGAGGTGCTGATCGAGCTGGGCATCGAGGCCAACGATGCGCGGCCCATCGTGGAGGTGCTGAACAAGATCGACCTGCTCGACCCGGAAGAGCAGGAAGGCCTGCTCTCCCATAATGGCCGCAAATCGGCGGTGGCGATTTCCGCCATAGACGGCGACGGCATCCCCGATCTTCTGGCGCGCATCGAATCCGCACTCGGCAAAAGCGAGATCCGATTCCGTTTAACGCTCGATCCTTCGGACGGCGCGGGACTCGCCTGGGCCCATTCTCACGGACGCGTAACGGCGCGGAAAGATCGCGCAAATGCTTTGGTGTTATCCGTAAGCGCCGATCCGCAGGAAGCTGACCGTTTCCGCCATCGTTATGGCGCCAAACTGAAGCTGGAGCAGGTAACGAGCCAGGCGAATTAGCGTTCCGCCAGCTTCGCAGCCTGCCAAATGGCTTCCATCTCATCGAGCGAGGCGTCGTCGGGCGTCTTACCTTGTCTGGCAAGTTCATCTTCGATCATCTTGAAACGGCGCATGAATTTCGCATTGGTGGTGCGCAGGGCGTTTTCCGGGTCCACCTTCAGGTGCCGGGCCAGATTGGCGACGGCGAACAGCAGGTCGCCGACTTCTTCTTCCAGCTTTTCCGGCGCGGTGTCGCGGGCCTCCACGATCTCCTGGGCCTCCTCGGCGATCTTTTCGACCACTTTGGCGGCGTTATCCCAGTCAAACCCGACGCTTGCGGCGCGCTTCTGAAGCTTCACCGCACGCAGCAGCGCGGGCAGGGCGCGCGGCACGTCATCGAGCAGGCTTCCGCCGTCCACCATCTTCGCGGCGCGCTCCTTTTTCTTGTGCTCCTCCCACGCAACAGTTTGTGCTTCGGAGGACTCCACTTCCGCCCCCGACGCAAAAACATGCGGGTGGCGGCGGATCATCTTGTCGTTGATGGCGGCGACAACATTGGCGAAATCGAAGAGCTTTTTCTCCTCCGCCATGCGCGCATGGAATACGACCTGCAGCAGCAGGTCGCCCAGCTCGTCCTTCAGCTCGGGCCAGTTCTGGTCCTCGATCGCGCCGGCGACTTCGTAAGCTTCTTCAATCGTGTAGGGCGCGATACTCGCAAAATCCTGTTCGATATCCCACGGGCAGCCGTCCTTCGGGTCGCGCAGGCGGCGCATGATGTCGAGCAGGGCGGCAATGTCGTGGGGCATGCGAGTAGCGAATAGCACGATTTTCCTCCCCCGTTTACGGGGGAGGTGCTGAGCGAGCTTCGCGAGCGAAGTGGAGGGGCATCTGCACGGCTTTCCCCCTCCGGCTCACTGCGTTCGCTTCCACCCCCGTAAACGGGGGAGGAAAGTCATTCGCCTGCTTCCTTCAGCCGCTGCATGCCCTTGCTGACGAAGGCGAACAGGTCGGCGCCGACCGGCAGGCGTTGCGCGACCTTTGGGTCCGCGAACGCATCCTTCCACACCTTGGACGAGCCTTCGGCGAGCTTGGGATCGCCTTGGGTGAACTGGCCTACCAGCGCGCTCCAGCGGCGGGCGATATCCAGCGCTTCTCGCGAATAGGGATCGCCCTTGGCCATGACTGCCTTGGCGTCCTCAAACAAGGTGTTCCAGGCCTTCGAAACCTCTTCCTGATTGAAAGGCCGGCCCGATGCCTTCGCCAGATCCTCCGGCGCGTAGTTCTTTTGGATCAGCGGATCGAACATCTCTTTCCATTCTTCATTGCTGAGCTTGTTGCTCATCGTCGTCTCCTTGGTCAGTTGCGTGAGATCGTCGATGGAAAGCCGTTCGCCGGCGGCCAGCCGGGTGCGGGCCGCGCGGATGAGGGCGAGGGCGTGTTCCAGCCGTGTGCCTTCGTCCTTGAGCGCCTGCTCCTGGATGGCCAGTACGGACTCCAGCGTAGATGCCCGGCCTTCCAGCAGCGCGCCGATACGCGCGAGCGGCAGGCCAAGTGCTTTCAGCGCCAGGATCTGGTGCAGCCGCGCCATTTCCTCGGGGCCATAGGCGCGCCAATCCGCCTGAGACCGCAGCGGCTTCACCAGCCCGCGTTGCTCATAGACGCGCAGCGCTTTCACGCTCACGCCCAGCCGCCGCGCGGCTTCGGAGGGACTTAGATGCTCGTCTTTCATCAGCATGGGACAGGCTTTCATCGACAGGCGTGTTTGTGAAGGCGTCCCCAAGGTCCGGTGCAAGCGGGAATTTCAGCCGAAAAGCGCCGCGAGCTTTTTCAGCGATTGCCTTGTGCCTTCGGCGTTGTCCTCGGGCCGGATGCCGGGCGGAATGTTCTCGAAGGACATGGCGACCTCCGTACCGCCTTCGGCATCGCGGAAGCTGGTGGTGATCGTCATCTCGCCCTGGACGCCCGGATCGTCGGTTTCGAAATTGATGGCCTCGACGATCTTCTCGTTCGGGACCAGCGCGACGAACCGGCCCGTGAAGCTGTCGGTGTCATCGGTCGTCTTGCCGGCGGGCCGCGCCGGGTCGCAATAGGTGAGGGACATCCGATGGCTGCCGCCCACGCGGGCGTCGAAGCTGTGAACCTTCGCCGTCATGTTGTCCGGCACGCGCCAGCGAACGATCGCCGCCGGATCGATGCAGGCCCGATACACCTCCGGACGCGGCGCTTTGACGAACTGCGAAACCCTGGTGCTCGACATCCGGTGAGCTTAGCCGAGGGCAGTGGCGCGTGGCTTCGGTCCCGGCCGCACCATTCCAGCCATCTAAATTTCGTATAATCTATATTATGGGAAATGCAGTGGCGATTGTATACTTGACGTACCGTGTCTCGGTCAATATGTAAAACCCTGACAGGCCGTCACTTTCCGGGGTCGCTCTCGGGTTACAGTCCTCAATACGAGAGCGGCCCTGTGGTGGCCCAAATGGGCAAAGTCACGCCCGAAATGGCTGAAGCTGGAGGCTGGGCCTTCCTCTACTGGAGCACGTTTTCCGATGAGCCTGATCACGCGCTCATTGCCAGAAACATCTATGCCGTTATGGACGCCGTGGCGGCTGGACAGACCACGGTCTCTGAAGTGAGAGATCAAACATCTCCCAATAAAGGGCATGAATTTTTGAAAAAGTTTTCTTGAGATATGCCTGAGTTATCGGACGCATCTCGTGCTCTTTCTCGTTTCTCCAGCTCTTAATGGTTGCCATTGCCCGCTCAGGATCAATCTTGCGCTCGGGCGTGATAAACAGCCCGAATGTCGCGTGTGCCAGGGTATCGCGCTCTGTTCTTAGTTGGGTTAGCCGCCCCAACGTAGTTTCCAGCGCTTTGGTCGTTTTCTCCGGAAAATTAGGTTTGATAACTGCTTCGCGAAACCTTCTTATGCGGCGCTCAAACGCCTCGCCCATCATTTTAACGCGAGGATCTTTCATCGATCCTCTGCCTTTGTTTTCCATCACGACGACGGATAAGAATAGCAAATCGAATTGCTGCTCAACGTGGGACCACGCCGCGATTATGCGGCCAATGTCCGCCAGATAGCTTTCCGTGAATCCAGCCATGAAGCTGGAATTAGCAAGGTCTCGTTTTGCCATGACCGATAGCCCCAGTCGCGACGATGTACTTCGCAGGATGCTGAAGACGCCGCCCAAGCCGCACAAGCCGAAAGCTAAACCGAGTCGCGTTAAGAAGGCTTCCGCCAAGCCTTCTTCCCCCAAAATTCGCGGCGGAAAGGCGTAACTTCGTAGCCGCGTGACTTTCGCCAGCGGATGAAATCAAGCGTTCGCTGTCTGATCGTTGCTGGCTTCGTTAGTCCGCCGATACGTCAAACGCTTGCCCTTGATGCCTTCCAGAGCCTTCACAGCGCGCATGTTGTCGGTATAGCCAAGCTTGGCGCGATAGTTCTGGCGGAAATCAAACTCTGCCAGATAACGCTGCAAATGCTGTTCGCCACAGTGCTGATAAGTGCCGACCATGCCGCGCTTAAACACGCTGAAGAAGCCTTCCAGCGTGTTCGTGTGGACCTTGGAGCCGTCAGAAGCTTCGCGGACATAAGCCTTGTTATGGTCCACGGCCTCATGCGCGCCAGTAGCGGCAAGGCCCTTGTAGATGTTTGAGCCGTCCGTATGCAGCGTAGAGCGCGTGTGGACGTGCTTATGAACCAGCGGGCCAATATCGTCGCGTGAGGCCGAGCCAAGTTTGAACGAGCGGATTTTGCCGCCGCGTTCTACAAGGCTAAGGACACCGCGCTTATGAGCGAAGCCGCCAGCCTTCGGGGCTTTGCGCTTGCCGTCTTTCTTGCCGATGTAGGTTTCGTCGGCTTCCACGATCTTGCCTTCGCCGCCGAGCGGGCCAGCATCGGAGCCAGCGGGCTTCATGGCTTCGCGAATACGGTGACCCATGAACCAAGCGGTTTTGTAGGTCACGCCGAGCATACGGCTCAGCTGATGGCTGGAAATGCCTTTCTTGGAAGAGGTCAGCAGTTCGGTGGCCAGCAGCCACTTGGTCAGCGGGACATGGGAGCGTTCGAATACGGTCCCCACGGTCACGCTAAAGGGCTTCTGGCAGGGGCGGCACTTGTAGACGCCCGGACGGGTCGAGTCGCCAGAAAGCTCCGTAGCCTCGTTGATGACTCCACAGTGCGGGCAAACCGGGCCATCGGGCCACTGGAGGCTTTCCAGATGCTCGCGGGCGGCGGTCTCGTCTGTGTAAATTTTGGCTTTGAGGTTCAACGTCATGGCAACGGTCCTAAGTGACTGTAGCCACTATGTAAGCCATCAGGGCCGGTACGTCAAGTATACAATCGCCAATGCAGTGTGCGGTTGTCGGATGCGCACGGCCCGATATGGTTCCCACAGCCAGAATCCCTGAAATAGCTCCTTCACACCAAACCGGACGCTCCTCTTATGAAACGCGTGATTTTTGTCGCTGCGGCACTCGCGGCCTGCGTGGCCACCGCCTATGCGGACGATTCCAAAAAGGCCGGCGATGCATCCGGGATTTTCCAGCCGACCGAATACAAATCGAGTGGCAGCGTCACCGCCGGCGGAACGTCCGTCTCATACGACGCCATAACCGGCACGCTGGTCGTCCATCCCAAGGGCTGGAACGACGCGCCGGTCACCAAGGAAGATGCCGACAAGAACCCCACGGCCGAAGCCGCCATGTCCTACGTCGCCTATTTCAAGCATGGCGGCGATACCTCCAAACGGCCGATCACCTTCCTCTTCAACGGCGGCCCGGGCTCCTCAACCGTGTGGCTGCATATGGGCGCCTTCGGCCCGCGCCGCGTGCTGACCAATGACGACACCCATACGCCGGCCGCGCCTTATACGGTCGTCAACAACGACCAGAGCCTGCTCGATGTCAGCGATGTGGTGTTCATCGACATGCCCGGCACCGGCTTTGGCCGCATCGCTGGCAAGGACGCGGACAAGAACTTCTACGGCGTCGATCAGGACATCCATGCCTTCGCGATGTTCATTCAGGAGTTCCTGGGCAAGTACAATCGCTGGAATTCGCCGAAATACATTTTCGGCGAAAGCTACGGCACGATGCGCGCCGCGGGACTTTCGCTGGCGTTGCAGCAACAAGATATCGACCTGAATGGCGTCATCCTGCTGTCCGACGTTCTGAACTGGGATCTGCTGCCGGACGATCCGGAACTCAATCCGTCGATCGACGAGCCCTATATCGTCGCGCTGCCGTCCTATGCGGCGACGGCATGGTATCATCACAAGATACCCAACCAGCCGAAGGAATTGCGGCCGTTTCTTCTGAAGGTCGAGCAATTTGCGATCACGACCTATGCGCAGGCGCTTCTGCGCGGCGCGGGACTGAACTGGACTCAGCGCAAGGCCATAGCGGCGCAACTGCACGCCTATACCGGCCTGCCCGTCGATTATCTGCTGAAATCGAATTTGCGCATCGAATATGGCGCGATGCAGAAAGAGCTTCTCAGCCAGCAGGATCTGACCACCGGAACGCTCGACACGCGCTTCACGGGGCCGACGCTCGATCCGCTCAGCAAAATCGCCGAATACGATCCGCAAAGCTCCGGTATCGGCTCGGCCTATATTTCGGCGTTCAACGGTTATGCGCGCAACACGCTCAACTATACGGGTGCGCTGGAATACAAGCCGGGTGTCGATGTCTACAGCAGCTGGGACTACAAGCACCAACCACCCGGCGCCGACCACGCGCTGATCCAGTTGCCGAACGTGCTGCCCGATCTGGCCGCTGCGATGAAGCGCAATCCCACCATGAAGGTCATGGTCAATGGCGGATATTTCGACATCTCCACGCCCTATTACGAAGGCTGGACGGAAATGCGCCATCTGCAGATTCCGGAAAAGCTGCGCGGCAATCTCGAATTCCACTACTACGAATCCGGCCACATGGTGTATGTGCACCAGCCTTCGCTGATCCAGTTGCACGATAATGTGGAGGCGTTCATCCGCAAGACCAGCGGCGTGCAGTAGCGTGTCCTTTCCTCCCCCGTTTACGGGGGAGGTGCTGAGCGAGCGAAGCGATGCGAAGCGGAGGGGGCCGTGGCGCACCGCCCCTCCACCGCTTCGCGGTCCCCCTCCCCCGTAAACGGGGGAGGAATATTTTAAGGCGGATACAAAATTATCTGCGTGCAGCGGAAGGCGGCGAGCAGCTTGCCGCTTTCTTCGTTGGTGATCTTCGCGTCCCACACCTGCGTGGTGCGGCCGCCATGCAGCAGCGTCGCTTCGCCCAGGATCGCACCGGCGTTCAGCGTGCCCATGAAATTGCATTTCAGCTCGACGGTGGTGAAGCCGTTCGCACCGTCCGGCCATTTCGTCGAGACGCCATAGGCGCAGAGCGTATCGGCCAGCGCCACGATCGCCGGCGCCCATAGCGCGCCATTGCCTGCGATGAGAGGCTTGGTCACGGGCAGGCGGCCAACCACCCTGCCCGGCGCGCATTCCGTGACCTTGATGCCCAGCATGTGCGGCAGCCCGCCCTCGTTCCAGCTGTTCATCTTTTCGGGCGTGAGGTCGAAGGCCATGTGTCCTACCAGCTCAATTCGCCGATCATTGCAGCATAGACGTCGATCCCATCCCACACATTCTGCAAGCGGATATTCTCATTCGCCGCGTGCTGGTTGTCGTCATGGTTGGCAACCGGCAGGCCGACGAGCGGCGTGTGGAAAATGTCATCGAACACATAGAGCGGCACGCTGCCGCCCAGCGTCGGCACCACGGCCACGCGCTGATCGGACGCGCTCTGCGCCGCCGCGATCACCGCGCGCGCAGAGGGCGATGACATGTCGGAACGCAGCGCGGCATAGCCGTCCTCCCAATCGATCTTGATGAGCTTGGGATGCGCCAGCCGCGTCGCTTCATCCGGTGTCGTGTCCACGATGGTCCAGCCTTTTGCGCGCAGGAATGCTTCCATCTGTGTGCGTACGCGCTGCGGCGTCTGATTGGGTACGAGACGGAAGTCGATCGAGACTTCCGCGTCGATCGGAATGGCGTTGGCCGCTTCCCCGGCAACCTTGCCTGCACGAATGCCGCGGATGTTCAACGCAGGACGCATGATCGCATCCATCAAGCTGTCTTTCGTTTCGGCCTGCGCAATCTGGAATTCCTTTTTCAGTTCGTCTTCGACCGGCGGCAGCGCCGCGATGGCATCGCGCTCGGCTTTCGTTTCGGGCCGCACATCGTCCATGAAGCCGGGAATGAGAACGCGGCCGTCGGGCGCGCGCATTTCGGAAATCAGCTCCGCCGCCATCGCCGCCGGGTTCGGCACCCAATTGCCATAATGCCCGTCATGCAGCGCTTTGATGGGCCCATAGATCGTGGCGTCGAGCCCAACAGTGCCGCGCGCGCCGAAATAGATCAGCGGACGGCGCGACTGATGCACCGGCCCGTCGCCGATCAGCCACAGATCGGAGGAAAGCTTGCCCGCATTGGCGCGCAGGATGTCCGCCAGATGCGGCGACCCAGCCTCCTCCTCGCCTTCCCAAACGATTTTGATATTCACCGACGGCTTGTGGCCGGTCGCTTTCAAGGCATCGAAGGCGGCAAGGAATGTGAGTTCCGAAATCTTGTCGTCACCGGTGGAGCGTCCATAGAGGCGCCATTCCGGATCGAATGGCGGTTTCGCGATCTTCCAATCCACCACATGCTCGCCGCTGCCGAGCGGTCCGCTGCGCATGACCGGATCGAAAGGCGGCGTGGCCCATTGCGGGGGCGTCACAGGCTGGCCGTCATAATGCGCATAGAAAACAACCGTGCGCGTCGCGCCCGGTGTCGTCAGCGACCCAAAAACAACGGGCGGCGCATTGGGAACGGTGAGAAGCTCCGTCTGAAAGCCGCGTGCCTTCAATTCGCTTTGCAGCCACGCACCGGCAGCCGCCGTGCCTTGCGGCTGGGCCGCGACGCTGGGAAAGCGCAGCAGCCTATCGAACTGCGTGAGGATCTGCGTCTCATGCGCCGCGCGCCAGCCATCGACCTGCCGTTTGAGATCGTCCGCGTGCGCCGACGCGGAGCAACAGAGGAAGGCGGCGCCCAGGGCTGTTGCGAATGCCGATTTCATCGAATCCCTCCCGCTGTCCGGAAAAAATTTTGCCGCTTTCGCGCGTGCATGACAGATGAAAATTGGCGCAAGTGTCTGAATAGACTATATTATCCTATAATTCCGGCCATTTAGGAATTTCCTTGACACCGTAACGGTGGTCCCGTACAAAACTCCCAATTCTCGAATTGCGCCCAAAATTCCGACCCGCCGCGAAAGCCGCGGGTTTTCTGCGTTTTGGCCAAAGAAAAGGTTCACGCAGAGACGCAGAGAGAGCGGCGCGAGGTCGGCTTGAGATGCCTCACTATCGAAAGGATGAACAGGCGCGCGA
>JANWJQ010000052.1 GCA_025451875.1 Rhizomicrobium sp. | reverse complement strand
CGAGCGAGAAGAACAGGATCGGCGCACCGCGCGGCATCTCTGCGCCGGCCTCGGTGTCCTGCTGCCACAGACGCGCGGCATGGAACGCCATATTGGTGGCGAGCGATGTTTTGCCCATGCCGGGACGTCCGGCGAGGATGAGAAGGTCGGACGGCTGCAAACCGCCGAGCAGGCTGTCGATATCGGCGAAGCCCGAGGCCACGCCGGAAATCCGCCCGCCCCGCGCCTGTGCCTTTTCCGCCAGCTCGATGGTGCGGCGCAGGCTTTCGCCGAAATCGATGGGACCGCCGCTATATTTGGAGCTCTCGCTGATGCGATAGAGCGCCTTTTCGGCTTCCTCGATCTGCGCTTTCGGCGGCTTGTCGTGCGGCGCTTCATAAGCGTTGTTGACGACATCCTCGCCGATGCGGATCAGCGCGCGGCGCACGCCCAGATCCTGCAGGATGCGCGCATAGTCGCGCACATTCGGCATGGCGGGCGCAGCCTGCGCCAACCCGGCGAGATAGCCGTGGCCGCCCACTTCCATCAGGCCCGGATCGGCCTTCATCGCCGCATGCAGCGTCAGCGGCGTGATGACCATGCCGCCACGTTCGGCCTGCGAGGACATCAGTTCGTAGATGCGCTGGTGCAGCGGATCGTAAAAGTGCTCCGGCTTCAGCGAGCCGGCCACGCGCTCCAGCGCCTGGTTGTCCACGAGGATCGCACCGAGCAGCGCCTGCTCGATCTCGATGTCATAGGGGACGTGGCGATAGGCTTCCTGTTCCATAGGGCGCTTTTTGCTTCCGTGAGGGCGGCGTTCTTCGCGCAACTGGGGCGGCGAATCAATCGTGCGCGCGCACTCGCATCAAGCATATTCCCGAATCATGCACAGCTAAATCCGCCACGGATCTGCTTGCTTTTCCGCGGGCTTGTGCGCAGGCCTAGAGGAGTTCCGCCGCGTATTCCGCCA
Organism: Rhizomicrobium sp.; assembly: GCA_025451875.1. GTDB lineage: Bacteria > Pseudomonadota > Alphaproteobacteria > Micropepsales > Micropepsaceae > Rhizomicrobium. The sequence continues at coordinate 9,088 of JANWJQ010000052.1, read as the reverse complement.
GCACCGGATGAAAGGACAGCATCCGCGCCAGACGCTCCAGATGCGCGGGCGAAAAGTATTCCTTGCCGCGCCCTTCCGTTCCCTTGTTGAAGCGCAATTCGCCGCGGCCTTTCCATGCGCCGTCGAGCGCGGACTGGCATTGGGCGCGGCTGCGCGGAAGATCGGCGTGCCTGAGCGCGGTTTCCAGAACCGCCGCCGGATCTTTCATGAAATCGGCGAAGCGCAGCACGCAAACGTCCATGGGCTCTTCGGTCTTGTAGGTGAGCCAGGTCGCGAAATAGGTCACATACCAGGGCGCGATCATGTCGATCATGAAATCGGCCTTCTGCGCGTCGCTGAAATCGGCAAACGCGTCGGGGATGACGCAATTGAGGCCCTCGGCGCGCGCCTCGGCGCTCTGCGCCAGCATGTCCCAGTAGGATGCCAGCATGTCCGGGATGGAACGCAGCATGATGATGGGCCGGATACCGAGAATTTCCAGAAAGTGCCGGTTGGCCGACAGCGCCTGCATATGGGCATGCGCCACCAGCGGACCATCGCAAATGCCGCCCAGATAGTAATTGATGAAAACCGGCAGGTAGGGCTGTGTATCGCGGCCGCCCAGCGCGTGGCTGATGCGCACAAGCTGCCCGCCCACCGCATCGATCGCCGCGCTGCGCAGGAAAGTGCCCGCGGCTTTGGGCGCAAAGGCGAACAGAAGGACGGGACGGCGCAGGCTGATCGTATTCAGATATTCGGCGAGACCCGACGGGAAGCTGCCGTCGATCCGCGGCTGGGTAAACACCGCCGTCACTGCCTTGCCGTCGATTGTCGCGGCCATAACACCTCGCGCCGGCCGAAACGAATCAGCCCCTCTTCGCAAATCATGACAGAGGCGGAATAGGCGAACAGCTTCGGCGGCGCCGTTGCGACAGCCGATTACAACCATGAACGACCGGAAATCCTGCCGTCAGATAACGCGCAGGGGCGCCGCGGGCATGCGCTCGGTTCCGGCGAAGCGCATGGTGCGTTCGTTGTCCACCATGTAATCGCGCGTGATCGGCAGGGCGTGCTGGTTCTTCACAAGCTGAACCTGGAAGACCACCTGCCCGTCATGGCGGAAGGCCATTTCGGCGCCGGCCAGGTAGAACTCCCACATGCGGCAGAAGCGTTCGTCATAGATCTCCGCGGCACGGGCGCGGTTGGCCTGGAAACGCTTGCTCCATTCGCGCAGCGTCTCCGCATAATGCAGGCGCAGGACTTCGACATCGGTGACGATGAGGCCGCTTCTTTCGATGGCGGCCATCATTTCGGAGAGCGCCGGAACATAGCCGCCGGGGAAAATGTATTTGGCGATCCAGGCATTGGTGGAGCCAGGGCCATCGGTGCGGCCGATGCTGTGCAGCAACATCACGCCATTGTCGTCCAGCAGATCGCGCACCTTGGCGAAGAAGGCGTCGTAATAAGGCGCGCCGACATGCTCGAACATGCCGACGGAGACGATGCGATCGTATTTGCCGCCGAGCGCGCGGTAATCCACCAGCTCGAAACGGCATTTGTCCGAGACGTTTTCCTCACCGGCGCGCCGGCGCGCGATGCCGAGCTGTTCTTCCGACAGCGTGACGCCCAGAACATCCGCGCCGCAATCCTGCGCGAGGTTGAGCGCAAGACCGCCCCAGCCGCAGCCGATGTCGAGCACCTTCATGCCGGGTTTGTCGAGATGCAGCTTCGCCGCGATGTGGCGCTTCTTGCCGATCTGCGCCTCTTCCAGCGTTTCGCCGGACGCGGAAAAATAGGCGCAGGAATATTGTTTGTCGCGGCCGAGGAAGAGATCGTAGAGCCGCCCGTCGAGATCGTAATGATGCGCGACGTGTTCCTTGGATTTGCTCGCGGGATTGAACTGCGCGAAGCGGCGCGTGAGCGTGCGGAATTTTCGCGCCAGTCTGTGCAGGCCTGTCGGCTGGACGGCGCCGAGGTTCATCATCAGCAGGTCGAGCAGATCGCAAACCGTGCCGTTCTCCACGGTGAGACGGCCATCCATGTAAAGTTCGCCAAGCGCCAAATCGGGATTGAGCACCAGTTCGGGAATGGCGCGCTTGTCGTGGAATTTCACGGTGACGTGCGGCATGCCTTCGCCGAACGCTTCCATCTTTCCGGACGGATGGATCACCGTCAGCGTGCCTTTGCGCATCAGGCGGTCGAGCAAAAGTCCCAGCATCCCCAGATCCTCCTTGGAACGATTATAGGAACAGACGGTCCCGTTCGTTCAATGCACAATCTGGCCACCGGTTCCGCGTCGCCGGCTTGATCTGCCGCAAGATCATGGGCGATGTGCGCCTTATCGGTTTGATTTCCCTGGCAAAGTACCCGTTAGGGTACGGGCGCGAACGGGGAAATCGCCCCATCGCGCTGATCGCGAGCGCCCTGCCCTGCGCGTGGATCGGCGTCTGGCTTTACACGCGCGGCAGCTAACGCTTCGGGAAAAGCTTTTCGTAGATCTCCGGCTTGAATCCGACGGTGAATTTGCCGCCGGCATCCAGCACCGGACGCTTGATCATGGACGGCTGCTCCAGCATCAGCGCGATGGCCTTCTTCTCGGTGACGTTCTCTTTGTCCTTGTCGGAGAGCTTGCGGAAGGTGGTGCCGGCGCGATTGAGCAGGATTTCCCAGCCGACGGCCTTTACCCACTTCTCCAGATCGGATCTGGACACGCCTTCGGCTTTGTAGTCGTGGAAGGCATATTCCACGCCACGCTTGTCGAGCCAGCCGCGCGCCTTCTTCATCGTATCGCAGTTCTTGATGCCGTAGATCGTTACAGACTTCACGGCCACGCGGGCGTTCTCCGATAATCGCGGTGCAACGCTATGGCAGAGCCGGATAGCTTAACAAGTGCCACGGGTTGAGGGACACCATAGGCGCGGTATATCGTCCGTCCATGATCCTTCAAGACGCCTACAGCACCTTCCAGAAGATTCTGGACCCCATGCCGCTGGATACTTTTCTGGATTCGGTGCTCGGGCAGCGCTTCATCAAAATTCCGGGCAACGCGCAGAGCGCGCGTGCGCATCTGTTCGGCGACAATCCGCTTCAACTCGCGCTGGACAGCTTTGACGTTCTCGCGCCGCGCATGGGCTGCCATTCGGAAGCGCCGCTGGGGCCGCATCCGCTGATCGAACCGCTGCCCAGCGCCGAAGCGTTCAAGGCGAAGATCGAAGCGTTCTATTCGCTGGGATACACCGTGCGGCTGCGCGATATCCGCAAGCTGTCGCCCGCGCTCGACGAATTCCTGCGCGCGATGGAAAGCATCTTTCACACGCCCGCGACGGTGGAGGCCTTCGTCAGCCGTGGCGATGCCCATGCGCCGGTGCATCACGACGATTACGACATCATCGTCGTGCAGCTCACCGGCAAGAAGCGCTGGTTCATCTCCACCGAGCGCTCGGAACTGCCCAATGTCTGGAAGACGGTTCCGGAAGGCGCGGTTCTCCTCGGCCCGCACGAAGTTCTGGAAGTGAATGTCGGCGATCTTCTCTATCTGCCGCGCGGCACCAAGCATCGCGTCGATGCGATGGCGGACTCGTTCCATCTTTCCATCGGCTTCATTCCACTGACGATGCGCGAAGCGATCATCGCCGCGCTCGACCATCTTTCGGAATTCGACCGCAGCTTCCGCGAATTCGCGGACCCGCGCCTGGCGCTTTCCATCCGCAACAACAATTTCGGCGTGTTGCCGGAGAGAATCCGCGAAGGCCTGGCGAAGCTGCAAGGCATCAGCCAATCGGACGACTTCATCGCGCAATCGCTGCAGCGCCGCTCGTCGCGCGCCATCGCCGATCTGGAGAAGCTCCCCGCCCCGAAAGGCAATGTCACGCTGTCGGCTGGGTCGTTGCTGCGGCAAAGCCCGGTGGGGGTGGCGCATCTGATGGCCACCGCGCAGAAGATCGATCTCAGCCATCCGGGCGGCCATGTCTACATCCATCGCGGTGTGGAGGAGAGCGTGGCCTTCATGGTCGGCAATCGCGAATTCCGCGTGCGCGACATCCCCGGCGAAATCGGCGACGACGTGCGCATCGCGCTGGCCGAGAAATTCGTCGGCGCGGGGCTGTTCGAGGTTGTCACCGGCTAGGTGTGCTGAGACGCGGCATCATATTCCTTCGCCACGGAATCCAGAAGCGCCTGCAGGTCGGATTGCGTGTACCACGCGCCACCTACCATGACGCCCAAGGGCTTTCGCAACGTGGTGAGATCGTCGAGCGGATTCTTCGTCGACAGAACAAGGTCCGCGCGCATGCCCGGCGCCACCGTGCCGAAGGGCTGCACGCCTTCCACATTGTGAACGATGAACCGTCCCGCCGTGCGCGTGGCAGCTGCCAGAATCTGATAGCGCGTCATGCCGGTGCTTTGCAGCAGCTCCATGTCGCTATGCAGCGAGAACCCCGGAACAAGGCCCGGAATGGGCGGTGCGTCCGTGCCGAGGATCAGCGGAATGCCCGCATCGCTCATGTCCTTGATCAAGACTTTCAGAAACGCCACGCGACCGTCGAGGCTTCCGGTCTTCTTGATATATCCTTCATGGCGCCAGCCGAGGCGATCATCCGGATCGAGATATTTCACTTCCGGCATGTTCAGGAACTGCCGCAGGACTTCCGGCTTGCCCCATTGCCGCGCAATGGTCGCATAGGTGTTGAGATCGGCGGTCACATAGGCGCCGTCGCGCCTGGTGAAGGCGATGGCTGCGGGAATAAGTTTTTTGTCCGGCGCCGCGTTGCCCTCATAACCGGGAGGGTTGAAGACGGTATAAAAATATTCCTCCGAATGGGCGACCATCACCTGCCCTGCCGCAAGCTGCTTCTTCAGCCCCACGCGCGTGACGCCGTGACCAATGACATGCATGTGCAGCGCGCGGCCTTCATCGATGAAGGCCTGAAAGCATTCCGGCGAGAGGTTGTTGTAGACCTTGATAAAGCTGTAGCCATTGGTCTTTGCCATGCGCATCGCCGCGCGCGCTTCGTCCGGCGTCTTGACGACGAAGGCGCCGTATTCCGGCGAACCGTCCACACGCAGGGATGCATAGGCATAAGGCCCCGGCGATTTGCCTGCGTTCACATCCGGCAGCACATGATCCATGAAGCCGTAAGACGCATCGCCCATGTTCAGGATTGTCGTCACGCCATTGGCCAGATAGACCTTCATGTCGTTGCGCGTATCGGAATGTGTGTGCATGTCGGCGAGGCCCGGCGACAGCCATTCGGTTCCGCGCCCGTCGATGACGCGCGCACCCGCCGGTATGGGGAGTGACGATCCGACAGCGGCGATCTTTCCATCCTTCACGATCACGGTCTGGTTGCGCAGCACCCGCTCGCGATCCATCGGCACCACATTCACGGATGTGAAGGCAGTCACCGCGTGCGGATCGGGAACCGATTGCGAAAAGGCGGGGGAGATAGCGAGGAAGCCGAGCGCGGCGGCGGCGAAGGTGAATTTCAAATCATGTTCCTCCATGGGCAGGAACAAAAGATAGGCGCTTACGCGCGCGCTTCCATATATACGCACGGCTTCAAATCGCGCATGGCGGACGAGCGCGCGGCGCAGGTATTGGAAACGACCGCTACGATCTTTTGGGGATTTCGATCCCGCGCTGCACGGCCGGACGCGCAAGGCCGCGCTCCAGCCATGCGGGAACAGCCTTCAGCGTGTCATACGTCACGATCTCGCGCGCCCCGTAAAATCCGATGAGATTGCGCACCCATCCCAGCATCGAGATATCGGCGATCGTGTATTCGTCGTCCATGATCCATTGGCGGCCGGTGAGACGCTGCTCCAGCACGTTCAGCAAGCGCTTGCTTTCGGCGACATAGCGGTCGCGCGGGCGCTTGTCCTCATAATCCTTGCCGGCGAATTTGTGGAAGAATCCGAGCTGGCCGAACATCGGGCCGATGCCGCCCATCTGGAACATCAGCCACGCGATGGTTTCATAACGCCGCGCCGGATCGGCAGGCAGGAACCGGCCGCTCTTCTCCGCCAGATAGATGAGGATCGCGCCGGATTCGAAAAGCCCCAGCGGCTTTCCGCCGGGACCGTCGGGATCGATCATCGCCGGGATCTTGCCGTTCGGATTGAGGGAAAGAAATTCCGGCGAATTGGATTCATTTTTCATGATGTCGATCAAATGCGGCTCATACGGCAGCCCCGTCTCTTCCAGCATGATCGACGCTTTCACGCCATTGGGCGTGGGCAGCGAATAGAGCTGGATGCGGTCCGGATGCTGCGCCGGCCAGCGCTGGGTGATGGGAAAGGAAGAGAGATCGGACATGATGGCCTCACGATATGGATCGGCTCTAGATAAGACCCTCGCCTCCTCAGTCAACCGCGTGCCGGATTATGCGAGCGGCCAACGGCCGAGATGGTTGTGCGTCGTTTTGCCAAGCTCCGAATGGATCAGCACGAAATCCTTCACCATCCAGCCAACCGCCGCGATGGCCTTCGGCTTCACGCGCACTTTGTCATAGGTCAGCGTGACATGCGGCTCGAAATCGCCGCGCGTGGCGCCGCCCAGCCCGGCATCGGTGAGCGCGCCGCGCAATGTCTCATGCAACGTTCGCCACTGCGCCTTCTCGCCCGTCAGCACGAACGGGAAAATACCTGTCGAATTCCGGAAACTCTGCACGCGATGAAAGGCGACATCGAATGCCGGAACGCGCACCTGCGAGGCCGCGCCGCTGGCAAGGGTGACGATCTCATCGGGCAGCGCCGCCCAGTCGCCCAGATGAAACAGCGTGACATGCAGATGCTCCGGCAGGATGAGATTGCCGGTGAAGCCGTGTTCGGCCTTCAGCGTCTGCGCCAGCGCGTGAATCCGCGCCGCGGTGTCCGCATCCGGCACGGCCGCCAGGAATATGCGGTGCTTCTGCGACGGTCCGAATTTTCGGCGCGAAGAACGGGCGGGCATGGGCTGTTTGTTATCACAAATCGCCGCAACCGGGACAGGAAGCTGCCGGGAGCCAAGATTCATTGACCGCTTGGGCAAACCAATTAGAACTACGGCGTGATGGCCGTGCGTATTGGCGGCCTTTGGGGAACGGATCATGAGCGCAGCGCCATCAACAACTTACGGCAGCTATCTGCACATTCCCGAATTGCTCGCCTGTCAGGAGCCATTGAGCAAACGGCATGACGAGATGCTCTTCATCATCCTTCATCAGACGATGGAGCTTTGGATGAAGCAGGTACTGTTCGAAATCGACGCGGCGCAGGACACCATTGCGCGCGGCGAGTTGGTGCCCGCCTATAAGGGCCTGGCGCGCGTCTCGCGGATTCAGGCCGTGATGACGCAGGCATGGGACATTCTGGCGACGATGACGCCGGCCGATTATCTCGGCTTTCGCAACGTGCTCGGCACCAGCTCCGGCTTCCAGTCGGCGCAATTCCGCACGCTCGAATTTCGCCTCGGCTTGAAAGATGCGTCGTTCCTGAAATATCAGGAAGCCGGATCGGCCGAACAGCGCGCTATGGAACACGCGCTGAACGAGCCGAGCATCTATGACGCAACGCTCGCGCAACTGGCGCAAGCGGGTTTTGCAATTCCACGCGACGTTCTGGATCGTCCGCGCGATCAGGCTTATGTGCCAAACGAGGCCGTGGAAGCGGCATGGATCGCCGTCTATCGCGATACGGACAAGAACTGGGCACTCTATCAGCTTGCCGAGAAGCTGCTCGATCTCGATGACGCGCTGCTGACCTGGCGAAGCCGCCATGTTCTCACCATCGAACGCATCATCGGCATGAAGCCGGGCACCGGCGGCACCGCCGGCGTCGCCTATCTCCAGAAGACACTGTCCCGCCGCTGCTTTCCAGAGCTGTGGTCCATGCGGACGAAGCTTTGAAATCCTGCAAACATCTTTTCTCGCGCGCGCTGGCAGCGGCGCCGGGGCGCCTGCATTTCGCGGCGCATTCCCATCATCTTTGGCCGGACGCATCCTTCGATGCCCACATGCAGGCATGGAACGATGCCGCGCGGCTGGCGGACCGCAAATGGGAGCATGTGTTCGCGCATGTCATTCCGGCGGCGCAGCGCCATATCGCCGCCGAATTGCATCTTCCGGATGCAAGCAGCGTCGCCTTCGGTCCCAACACGCATGAATTGGTGCAGCGCATCTTTTCGTCCAAGCAAAAAGATGGTCCGATCGAGGTTCTGACCAGCGACGGCGAATTTCATTCCTTCCGGCGGCAACTCGCGCGCTGGGAAGAGGACGGCATGGTTCGCCGGCGCACCGTTCCCTGCGCGCCGTTTGAAAGCTTCACCGCGCGCTATCTGGCCGCCGTCGCGGAAAAGGCGCCGGACATCGCCTTCGTCAGCCATGTCATGTTCCAGACCGGATTGCGCTTCGATGGCATCGATGCCTTGTCCGAACGCGCGCGGCCGGATGGCATGTGGGCAGTGATCGACGGCTATCATGCCTTCATGGCCATGCCGGTCGATCTTGGACGCGCGGCGCAGAACACCTTCTATCTGGCCGGTGGCTACAAATATGCAATGGCCGGCGAAGGCGCCGCGTTCCTGCACGCCCCTGCGGGCTTCGGGCCACGCCCCGTCGATACCGGATGGTATGCGGAATTCGCCGACATCGAAGCTTCGCCGAAGAACGAGGTCGCCTATTCGCGGGATGGCATGCGCTTCATGGGCGCGACCTTCGATCCCAGTGGGCTTTACCGCTTCAACGCCGTGCGCGACATGCTCGCCGCCGAAGGGTTGGACACAAATGCCGTTGCTGCGCGTTGCGGGGCGCTGCGCGACAAACTCGAAGCGGCGATCGCATCCGGGAAAGCAGGCGCGTTGAAGGATGCCGAAATCCTGCGGCCCAATGCAACCGGCCCAAGAGCGCGCTATCTGGCGTTGCGCGACAAGCGCGCGCTCGCCTGGATGTCGGAATTGCTCAAAAACGATGTGATCGTGGATGCGCGCGGCGATGTGCTGCGCATCGGCATCGGCCTCTATCACGACGAGGCGGATATCGAGGCGCTCTGCGGCAAGCTCGCCGCGCTCCCGGGCTGAATTCAAACGGCAAGAATCGGGTTGAAAGAGACGCCGATCCGCACGATTTCTGGTATG
>JANWJQ010000051.1 GCA_025451875.1 Rhizomicrobium sp. | reverse complement strand
GCGTGCCGGCCATCCTATATTCAGGCCATGTCCGGCGTTCCGTCCGATCCCCAATCTGTGGTGCCCGTGTCCCGCCCGAAAGAGGCCGGGGGCGGCGCGCGTCCGTTTCGTGATGTTTCGCAATGGCTTGGGATAGGCGGCGACGCTTTCGGGACGAGCGGAAGGCTGCGCCGCTCGCTGGTCTATGCCTTCTTCACCGCCGCGGTGATCGTGGGTGTGTTCAACCTCATCAACGTCATCACCATCCTGCACGAGCGGCCGGATATCGACTGGCGCGAACCGGTCATCTGGGAAGGATCAAGCTGGATTACCCTGCTTCTGTTCTTCTGGGTGCCTTGGGTGTTCTGGCGGTTTGCACCACCCTTCGGGCGCTCGCGCCTGCGTCTTCTGCTGCATATTCCGGGCGCGCTGCTGTTCGCTCTCCTGCATGTCGGCAGCTTCATATGGCTGCGTGAATTCGCTTACTGGCTAGCCGGCGCGCACTATCAATTCGGCGCCTTCTTTCCGACCTATCTTTACGAGCTGCGCAAGGATGCGCTGGGCTACGCGATGTTCATCGCCGGGTTCACGCTGATCGATCATTTGCTGCATCAACAGCAACTGATCGATGTGCCTGGACAAACGCTGACTTTCGACATCCGCGACGGCGCAAAACTCAATCGCGTGCAGCTGGATGAAGTACTGGCAATCGCTTCGGCCGGAAACTATGTGGAATTCGTGCTGCGAGACGGGCGCAGGCTGATGATGCGCTCGCCGCTCTCCGCTTTGGAAACAGAGCTTGGTCCACGCGGTTTCCTGCGCACCCATCGTTCCTGGCTGGTGAATGCCAAAGCGATGACCGCGCTGAAGCCCGAAGGTTCCGGCGATTACACGGTGGAATTGGGGAAGGTGGAAGCGCCGCTCTCTCGGCGCTTCCCGGAGGCCTTGGCAAAACTGCGCGGCGGCTGACTACTTCTTCTCCGCCATCACCTGATCGCCTGCAATGGCCAGAAGTTCCTGCATCTTGCTGCGAATGGCGTGATCGCTGGCGGCGACCTTCTTGGAATCGAAATCCTTGCGGATTTTGCGGAATACGTCTTCGTCGCCGGCTTCCTCCAAATCGGCCGCAACCACGTCTTTGGCATAAGCGTCCGATTCGGCCCCGGAAACGCCCATTTCGCCTGCCGCCCACTGGCCCAGAAGCTTGTTCCGGCGCGCCATCACCTTGAAGCGCAGTTCTTCGTCATGCGCCCATTTGCCTTCGGCGGCCTTCTTGCGATCTTCGAATCCGCTACCCATTCGTAACCTCTTGAAAAATATCCCGAAAAACACCACTTCCTAGCGGTGTGATCCACCATAGACCATCAACAGAAATGGCTCTACAGAAGCCTCGCTGCAACCCAGCGCCGCGTTGCTGCACAGGCTTTGCTTCCGCTAAATTGGCTTCCTAGCGGGGGCTGGAAAGCCCCCTTTCGCATTTTGGCCCGACTGGAAAAACCATGTCCATGAAACGCCGCCGCCAGATCTACGAAGGCAAGGCCAAGATTCTCTATGAAGGTCCGGAGCCCGGCACCCTCATCACCTATTTCAAGGACGACACCACCGCGTTCGACGCGACGAAGAAGGCCGTGCTCGACGGCAAGGGCGTTCTGAACAACCGCATCAGCGAATATCTGATGACGCAGCTGACGCAGATCGGCGTGCCGACGCACTTCATCAAGCGCCTCAATATGCGCGAGCAGCTGGTGAAGGAAGTCGAGATCATTCCCTTGGAAGTGATCGTGCGCAATGTCGCCGCCGGTTCGCTCTCCAAGCGCCTCGGTATCGAGGAAGGCACGGTCTTGCCGCGCTCGATCATCGAATATTGCTACAAGAACGACGCGTTGCACGATCCGCTGGTGAGCGAAGAGCACATCACGGCCTTCGGCTGGGCGAGCCCGCAGGATCTCGACGACATCGTGAACCTGACGATCCGCATCAACGATTTCCTCTCCGGGCTTTTCCTCGGCGTCGGCATCAAGCTGGTGGACTTCAAGGTGGAGTTCGGCCGGCTCTGGGAAAACGACTACATGCGCATTGTGCTCGCCGACGAGATCAGCCCGGATTCGTGCCGCCTGTGGGACGCGCAGTCCAACGAGAAGATGGACAAGGATCGTTTCCGCCGCGATCTGGGCGGCGTGGTCGAAGCCTATAGCGAAGTGGCGCGCCGCCTCGGCATCATGCCGGAATCGACGCCGCCGGAAGCCAAGGGCCCCGTGCTGGTGCGCTGAAATGACTCGCGCATAGGTTCTGTGCGCGATTGGTTGTGGAATTTTACCCTCCCCTTGAGGGAGGGTCGAAGCGCGAAGCGCTTCGGGGAGGAGTGATGGCGCCGCCGTCACCGTTGGACCCTTCCCGAAAAATTCTGCGCTACGCTTGAATTTTATCGGCCCTCCCTCAAGGGGAGGGCGGGCAGAAGGACAGAGTTTGAAATGAAAGCCCGCGTTTTCGTTACCTTGAAGAACGGCGTTCTCGATCCGCAGGGAAAAGCGATCGGCAATGCGCTGCACGGCCTGGGCTTCGGCGCGGTGGGTGATGTGCGCCAGGGCAAGGTCATCGATCTCGAACTCAAAGAGAGCGATGAGGCCAAAGCCCGCGCCTCACTGAAAGACATGTGCGAGAAGCTTCTCGCCAACACCGTGATCGAAAAATACGAGATCGAGTTGAAGGCATGAAGTCCGCCGTCATCGTTTTTCCCGCTTCCAATTGCGACCGCGACGCGCAGACCGCGCTCAAGCAACTCACCGGCAAAGACCCGCATATGGTCTGGCATCAGGACAGCGCGCTGCCGGATGTCGATCTGGTCGTGCTGCCCGGCGGCTTCTCTTATGGCGATTATCTGCGCTGTGGCGCGATGGCGAGCCAGTCTTCGGTGATGAAGGCGGTGAAGGCGCATGCGGAGAAGGGCGGCGCGGTCGTCGGCATCTGCAACGGCTTTCAGGTGCTGACCGAAACCCACCTGCTGCCCGGCGCGCTGATGCGCAACGCCGATCTCAAATTCGTCTGCCGCCCGGTGAAGCTGACGGTGGAAGAAACGCAGTCGGCCTTCACACGCAAATATTCCAAGGGCCAGCAGATCACCGTTCCGGTGGCGCATGGCGAAGGCAATTATTTCGCAGATGAGGAAACGCTGAACCGCCTCGAAGGCGAAAACCGCGTCGCGTTCCGCTATGCCGAAGGCGACAACCCCAACGGCTCCGCGCGCAACATCGCCGGCATCCTGAACGAGAAGCGCAATGTGCTGGGCCTCATGCCGCATCCGGAGCGCGTCGTCGATCCGCTGCTCGGCGGCGAAGACGGCAAGGCGCTGTTCCAGAGCTTGATTGAGACGTTGTCCTGATGGCTTGAAACCGCATTGCCCGTCCCCATCTACCGCTCTCCGGTTTTGTTAAATCGATCAAGGAGATAGGGGGGTGGGGGAGGGGGTAGAGAGATTCCTGCAAACGATACGTTGTGGTCTGACTGAGCGATGACACAAATTACCCCCGAACTCGTCAAGGAACATGGCCTCACAGAAGGCGAATATGCGCGTATCAAGCGCCTGCTGAATCGCGAGCCTTCCTTTGTCGAGCTTGGCATTTTCAGCGTGATGTGGAGCGAGCATTGCTCCTACAAATCCACGCGCTTCCACCTGCGCAAGCTGCCGACGAAGGCGCCGTGGGTGCTGCAGGGCCCCGGCGAGAACGCGGGCGTGATCGACATCGGTGATGGCGATGCCTGCATCTTCAAGATGGAATCGCACAACCATCCCAGCTTCATCGAGCCTTATCAGGGCGCGGCCACGGGCGTCGGCGGCATCATGCGCGATGTGTTCACCATGGGCGCGCGGCCCATCGCCATGATGAACGCGCTGCGTTTCGGCGAGCCGTCGCATCCTAAGACGCGCCATCTCGTTGAGGGCGTGGTGCGTGGCATCGGCGGCTACGGCAACTGCATGGGCGTGCCCACCGTCGGCGGCGAAGTGAATTTCCATCGCAGCTACAATGGCAACATCCTCGTCAACGCGATGTGCGTGGGCCTCGCCAAGGCGAACAACATCTTCCTCTCCGCCGCCAAGGGCGCGGGCAATCCCGTCGTCTATATCGGCTCCAAGACGGGCCGCGATGGCATCCACGGCGCCACGATGGCCTCCGCCGAATTCGACGACGCGTCGGACGAGAAACGCCCCACCGTGCAGGTCGGCGATCCCTTCACCGAGAAGCTTCTGCTCGAAGCCTGCCTCGAACTGATGGCGACGGATGCGATCATTGCCATTCAGGACATGGGCGCAGCTGGTCTTACATCTTCCTCCGCCGAAATGGGCGACAAGGGCGGCAGCGGCATCGAGCTTGATCTCGACAAGGTCCCGCAGCGCGAAGCCAACATGACGGCCTATGAGATGATGCTGTCGGAAAGCCAGGAACGCATGCTCGCGGTGCTGAAGCCGGGCCGCGAAGCGGAAGCGGAAAAGATCTTCAAGAAGTGGGAGCTGGATTTCGCCGTCATCGGCATCACCACCGACACCAAGCGTCTTGTCGTCAAGCACAAGGGCAAGATCGAAGCCGACATGCCGATCACCGCGCTGTCGGATGAAGCGCCGGTGCTGGAACGTCCCTACGAACGGCCCGCGCCGAAGGTGGACACCACCAGCTTCGACAAATCGAAGAAGCTGATGGATTCGCTGGCTACGATCATCGGTTCACCCGACATGGCCTCGCGCCGCTGGGTGTGGGAGCAATACGACCACACCGTCATGGCCGACACGGTGCAGCGCCCGGGCGGCGATGCGGCGGTGGTGCGCGTGCACGGCACCAACAAGGGTCTCGCCATCTCCACCGATGTCACGCCGCGCTATTGCAAGGCCGATCCGTTCGAAGGCGCCAAGCAGGCGGTGGCGGAATCCTATCGCAACATCTCCGCCGTCGGCGCGCTGCCGCTGGCGGTCACGGACAATCTGAATTTCGGCAATCCGCAAAAGCCGCAGATCATGGGCGAGATCGTGGGCGCGATCGACGGCATCGGCGAAGCCTGCCGCGCACTCGATTATCCCGTCATCGGCGGCAATTGCTCGCTCTACAACGAGACGAACGGCGAAGGCATCCTGCCCACGCCCGCCATCGGCGGCGTCGGGTTGATGAAGGACGTGCACCGCATGGCCACCGTCGCGCTGAAGCGCGAAGGCGATGCGCTGTTGCTCATCGGCGAAACGCGGGGCCATCTCGGCCAGTCGATCTATCTGCGCGAAGTGGAAGGCCGCGAAGACGGCGGCGCGCCACCGGTCGATCTGAAGGTCGAGCGCAAGCATGGCGAATTCGTCCGCAAGCTCATCGAGGATGGCCGTGTGGACACGGTGCATGATTGCTCTGACGGCGGCTTGCTCTCGGCGCTCGCCGAAATGGCGCTGGCCGGAAATATCGGCGTCGATGTCGGCGTTGCCGGCACCACGGTTGATGCGATCCCGTTCTTCTTCGGCGAAGACCAGGCGCGTTATGTGCTGGCCGTTCCCGCCAAGGAAGCGGACAAGATCGAAGGCGAATTGCGCGAGGCAGGAATCATTCACGCCCTCATCGGCAAGACGATTGCCGAAAAGGTCGTGCGCGTGGAACGCGAAGGCGAGGTGTCCATCGCTGCCCTGCGCAAAGCGCATGAAGGCTGGTTCCCGACCTATATGTCCGCGCCGCACACGAATTAAAAATTTTCGTCATGGCCGGGCTTGACCCGGCCACCCATCGCGCGAGCGAAAGAGTCTTTCCGGCGCGTGGACACGCGCCGGATGGGTGGCCGCCTCAAGGGCGGCCATGACGGATTGAGATGAAACTGATAGGGTTCAGAACATGGGAATGCCCGCCGCCGACATCGAGAAATTGATCCGCGAAGCCTTTCCGGATGCGGAGGTCACAATCACCGCGCTTGCCGATGATGATGACCATTGGGCCGCCATGGTTTCCTCTGCCGCCTTCAAGGGCAAAACCCGCGTGCAGCAGCACCAGATGGTTTACGCGGCGCTCAAAGGCCGCATGGGTGGCGAACTCCATGCGCTTTCGCTGCAAACCGCGGCCAAAGATTGATTGTCCGCCGTGCTTTCCGTGGTTTGGGAACCGGCCCTATTCTTGACGCTCGGGGAAGCCAGGCTTAACTCATAGAAATCGAAATCGAGGCCAGCCATGACGACCGTTCACGACCGTATCCAGCAGGAAGTTTCCAGCAACGACGTGCTTCTGTTCATGAAGGGCACGCCCGTGTTTCCGCAATGCGGATTCTCGGCGGCGACGGTCGGCATCCTGTCCAACCTCGGCGTGAAGTTCAAAGCCATCGACGTGCTGAAGGATCCGGAGATCCGCCAGGGCATCAAGGAATTCTCCAACTGGCCGACAATCCCGCAGCTCTATGTGAAGGGCGAATTCGTCGGCGGCTGCGACATCCTCAAAGAGATGTACGAAGCGGAGGAGCTGGCGCCGTTCCTCGCCGAAAAAGGCATCGTTCTGGAGAACGCCTAATCGTTCCAGAAATGCCGTTTCCAGATTTCCGTGAGTGCGGGGCGCTGCGATAGCGATTTCGACAGCGCATCCAGTTTCGGAATGTGCCCCGCCGCCGCCCAGTTCTTGCCGAGCGAACCGCGCCAGCGCGAGAACATCGCCGCGTAGATATCCAATATGGAAAAACCGCTCGGCAGGAACCACGGTCCCGCGATCTGCCGCTCGACGATGAGCAGCCGCTCGCGGATGCGCTCGCGCGCCATCTTGCGCAACGCTTCGGCGCGTTCGCCTTCCGGCGCGAAGCGTTCCGGATAATCGCTCACCTCCACCATCGGATAGATCTCCGCCGCCATGAAGGCGAGCCAGCGATAGGCGCGCGCGCGTTCGACGCTCGCCTGATTGGGCAGAAGATGTGCGTTGGGGAAATGGTCGGCGATGGTCAGCAAGATCGCCAGCGACTCGGTAATGATCTGGCCTTCCGGCAATTTCAGCGCCGGCATCTTGCCGCTGGGATTGATCGCCAGGAATTCCGGTTTGCGCTGTTCATTCTTCTCCAGCGAAATCAGGTGAAAATCGTATGGCGCGCCGACTTCGGCCAAAGCGGCCTCCGCGGAGAACGCGCCCGAACCCTTGTCGCCATAGACCGTGAACATGGAGGAGAATCCTTGGGAGGGAAGGCGCGCCACCATCGCAGATAGGCGGCTTCCGGAAAAGAAAAAGGGCCGCCAGGTTTTGCCCGGCAGCCCCGTATAAAAACAATGTCCCGAAATTTTAGCGGGAATAAAACTCGACGATGAGATGCGGCTGCATCTGCGAAGCGTAAGGCACATCGGCCAGCTTCGGCGTGCGGCTGAACTTCGCCGTCATCTTGTCGTGGTTGGCATCGATGTAATCGGCCACATCGCGTTCCGGGCTCTTGGTGGCTTCCAGAACCAGCGCCATGTCCTTGGCCTTCGCGGAAAGCTCCAGCGTGTCGCCTTCCTTCACCTGATATGACGCAACCGTCACGCGGCGGCCATTGACCTTCACATGGCCGTGGCTGACGAGCTGGCGGGCGGCGAACGGTGTCGGCACAAACTTGGCGCGATAGACGACGGCGTCGAGGCGGCGCTCGAGCAGGCCGATCATGTTCTCGCCGGTGTCACCCGGGCGGCGCGAAGCCTCCTGATAGTATTTGCGGAACTGGCGCTCGGTGATGTTGCCGTAATAGCCCTTGAGCTTCTGCTTGGCCTGCAGCTGCGTACCGTAGTCCGACAACTTCTTGGCGCGGCGCTGGCCGTGCTGGCCGGGGCCGTAAGAGCGCTTGTTCACGGGACTCTTGTTGCGGCCCCAGATGCTTTCGCCCATGCGGCGGTCGATCTTGTACTTTGCAGATGCGCGCTTGCTCATTCTCTCTCAGGCTTTCGAATTCGGTTTGGCGGACACAGCCGCGAAGGTCGCGCAATATAGTCAGCCACTTCGCACTGTCAATCGTGCTTAAGCCTTGGAAATATTTGACTTTCTTCCAAGGACTCAACCCAAGGTTGACGATATTCAGGAGGTGAACCGCTGTTTCCAGGGCGCAATCCTCGAAGGCTTCTAGCGGGCGAGGGCGATCGCTATACAGGATTCGTCCAGGCGGGCGTGGCGGAATGGTAGACGCACCGGACTTAAAATC
>JANWJQ010000050.1 GCA_025451875.1 Rhizomicrobium sp. | reverse complement strand
TTGCGCGCGATCTCACGCTCCCAGCGGTCGCCATTCGCGAGCAGCCGGTTCTTGTCGTAGTAGAGTTCTTCGCGCGTCTCGGTGGCGAATTCGAAGTTCGGGCCTTCCACGATGGCATCCACCGGGCAGGCTTCCTGGCAAAGGCCGCAATAGATGCACTTCACCATGTCGATGTCGTAGCGCGTGGTGCGGCGCGACCCATCGGCGCGCGGCTCGGCTTCGATGGTGATGGCCTGCGCCGGGCAGATCGCCTCGCACAGCTTGCAGGCGATGCAGCGCTCTTCGCCGTTGGGATAGCGGCGCAGCGCATGTTCGCCGCGGAAGCGGGGCGACAGCGGACCCTTCTCGAATGGATAGTTCAGCGTCACCTTCGGCTTGAAGAAATAGCGCATCGCGAGGATGAAGCTCGTGACGAACTCCCACAGGAAGATGTTGCGCGCGGTACGGTCCATCGAAGCCATCAGAAGCCTCCTGAGCGGAACACAACCCAGCCCGCGGTGAGCACGACCCAAAGCAGCGAGAACGGCAGGAACACCTTCCAGCCGAGACGCATGAGTTGGTCGTAGCGGTAGCGCGGCACAATCGCCTTCACCATCGCGTTCAGGAAGAAGAGGAAGAAGAGCTTGCCGAGGAACCAGATCACGCCGGGAATGGCATTGAGCGGCCACACATCCCAGATCGGCAACCAACCACCCAGGAACAGAACCGCCATCAGGCCGGACAGCATGATGACGTTCATATATTCGCCGAGGAAGAACAGCAGGAACGGCGTAGAGGAATATTCCGTCATGAAGCCGGCGACGAGTTCGGATTCCGCTTCCAGCAGATCGAAGGGCGGGCGCTGCGTTTCCGCCAGCGACGAGATGAAGAAAATCACGAACATCGGGAACAGCATGGTGAAGGCGAACCAGCCATGCCGCTGCGCTTCCACGATGGCTGACAGGTTCAGCGAGCCTGCGAACAGCAACACCGTGATGATCACGAAGCCGATGGAGACTTCATAGGACACCATCTGCGCCGCGCAGCGCAGCGCCGCGAGGAACGGATATTTCGAGTTCGACGACCAACCGGCGACGATCACGCCGTAAACGCTCAGCGACGAGATCGCGAAGAGATAGAGAACGCCCACATTGATGTTGGAGATGACCCAACCGGATGCCACGGGGATCACGGCCCAGGCGGAGAACGCCAGCGTCGCGGTGATCAGTGGCGCGAGCAGGAACAGAACCTTGTTCGCCCCCGACGGAATGATGACCTCCTTGAAGAAGAACTTGAATGCATCCGCGAAGGTCTGGAACAGGCCGAAGGGGCCGACGACATTCGGACCGCGCCGCATCTGTGCCGCCGCCCATATCTTGCGGTCAGCCAGAATGAAGAACGCCACCGACACCGCGAGAATAAGTTCGAAGATCACGGTGAAGATGCCGTAGCTCAGCGTCCATGCCCAACCGTAAGGGACGCCGTGCGACTGAAAGAAGGGGATCAGACCCATCGCCTACTCCGCCGCCATCTGTTGTGCGCCACTTACGAAGATGCGGCTGCATTCGGCCATCGTCTCGCTCGCGCGCGCGATGGGGTTCGTCAGATAGAAATCGCGGATCGTGCATTCGAGCGGCGCCTTGCCGTCGATCGGACCCGCCTTGCCGATGGCGCCCCACACCGCCGGGTCGGCACCGAGATGCGCGGGCGCTTCGTGCATATCCTTGAATGTCAGCGCGTCCTTATAGATCGCCTGATGCAACGCATCGCGGTCATCATAAGGCAGCGTCTTGCCGGCGACCTGCGAGAAGGCGCGGATGATCGCCCAGTCTTCCTTCGCATCGCCCGGCGGGAACACGGCGCGCTTGGTGCGCTGCACGCGGCCTTCGAAATTGACGTAGAGGCCTTCCTTCTCGGTGTAGGCCGCGCCCGGAAGAATGACGTCCGCGCGATGTGCACCGGCATCGCCATGCGTGCCCTGATAGACGACGAAGGCATTGCCGAGCTTCGACATGTCGAACTCGTCCGCGCCGAGCAGCCAGACGAACTCCATGCCGCCGCCGAGAATACCGGCCATGTCATGGCCCCTGACGAAGCCGAGATCGAGCGCGCCAACGCGGCTTGCCGCGGTGTGCAGCACATTGAAACCAACCCAGCCACCCTCAGCAGGCGTACCCGCCGGACCAATAGCGCCGCTGTCGCCCGCGATCTTCGCGGCAAGATGGAGGATCGCGGCGCCATCCGCGCGCGCGAGCGCACCGGAGCCGACGACGATCATCGGACGCTGTGCGTCCTTCAGAATTTTCGCAAAGGCATGGCTGCCGTCCGCGATGCCGGACAGCACATCCGCGCCGCCGAGTTGCTCGACCGGATAGGTCAGATCGACCGGCGTGCCGATATTTGCGATCTTCACCGGGCCGTTCGTCCACGCCTTGCGGATGCGTGCGTTCAGCACCGGCGCTTCCCAGCGCGGGTTCGCGCCGATGAGCAGGATTGCATCGGCGCTTTCGATACCGGCGATGGTCGTGTTGAACAGCCACGACTGGCGCGGGCCGCCGCCGACCTTCGCGCCGTCCTGACGGCATTCCAGATTCACATCGCCATAGGACAACATCAGGTCCTTCAGCGCCTTGATCTCTTCCGCCGCCGCCAGATCGCCGACGATGGCGGCCATCTTCTCCGGCTTCGTCGCGGACATGCGCGCGGCGATGGCGGCAAACGCTTCGCCCCATGTCGCGGGCACAAGCTTGCCGTTCTTCTTCACATAAGGCTTGTCGAGACGCTGGCGGTTCAACCCGTCACAGGCGTGACGCGCCTTGTCGGAGATCCATTCCTCGTTCACGTCTTCGTTGAGGCGCGGCAGCACGCGCAGCACCTGCGGCCCACGCGCATCCACGCGGATGTTGCAGCCCTGCGCGTCCATCACGTCGATGGACTCGGTCTTGCGCAATTCCCACGGGCGGGCGTTGAACGCATAAGGCTTCGAGGTCAGCGCGCCGACCGGGCACAGATCGACGACGTTGCCGGACAGTTCCGAAGAGAACGCCTTCTCAAGATAGGTCGTGATCTCCATGTCCTCGCCGCGCCCCGTGGCGCCGAGGTCCGGCACGCCCGCCACTTCGGTGGCGAAGCGCACACAGCGGGTGCACTGGATACAGCGGGTCATGATCGTCTTGATCAGCGGGCCCATATATTTGTCTTCGACGGCGCGCTTGTTCTCATTGAAGCGGTTGAACGCGGCGCGGCCATAGCCCATCGCCTGATCCTGCAGATCGCACTCGCCGCCCTGATCGCAGATCGGGCAATCGAGCGGGTGGTTGATGAGCAGGAATTCCATCACGCCTTCGCGCGCCTTCTTGGCCACCGGCGAATTGGTGCGGATGTTGGCGGGCGTGCCGTCCTTGTTCGGGAAGATGTCCTTCACCTGCAGCGCGCAGGACGCCTGCGGCTTCGGCGCGCCGACCCATTCGACCAAACACATGCGGCAATTGCCGGCGACCGACAGGCGCTCGTGATAGCAGAAACGCGGAATCTCCGCGCCCGCCTGCTCGCAGGCCTGCAGCAGCGTGATGTTGTCATCCGCTTCGATTTCGACGCCGTTGACGTTGAGTTTGCGCGAGGCCATCGGGTTACTCCGCCGCCACTTTGCGCGCGGCCATGCGGCGCTCGAGTTCCGGGCGGAAATGCCGGATCAAACCCTGGATCGGCCATGCGGCGGCATCGCCCAGCGCGCAGATCGTGTGGCCTTCCACTTCCTTGGTCACTTCCTGCAGCAAGTCGATTTCCGCCGGATTGGAATCGCCCACTGTCATGCGCTTCATCACGCGCCACATCCAGCCGGTGCCTTCGCGGCACGGCGTGCACTGGCCGCAGCTCTCATGCTTGTAGAAATAAGCAAGGCGCGTGATCGCCTTCACGATGTCGGTGGACTTGTCCATCACAATCACCGCGGCGGTGCCGAGACCCGACTGCACGTTCTTCAACGAGTCGAAATCCATCAGCACATCGTCGCAGATCGATTTGGGGATCAGCGGAACGGACGCGCCACCCGGAATAATCGCGAGCAGATTGTCCCAGCCGCCGCGCACGCCGCCGGCATGTTTCTCGATCAGCTCGCGCAGCGGGATGCCCATCTCTTCTTCGACGTTGCACGGCTTGTTCACATGGCCGCTGATGCAGAAGACCTTGGTGCCGGTATTGTTCGGCCGGCCGATGCCCGCGAACCAACCGGCGCCGCGGCGCAGGATGGTCGGCGCGACGGCGATGCTCTCGACATTGTTCACGGTCGTCGGGCAGCCCCACACGCCGGAGTTCGCCGGGAACGGCGGCTTCAGGCGCGGCTGGCCCTTCTTGCCTTCAAGGCTTTCGAGCAGCGCGGTTTCCTCGCCGCAGATATAGGCGCCCGCGCCGTGATGCATATAGATGTCAAAGGGATAGCCGTGGATGTTGTCCTTGCCCACGAGCTTCGCGGCATAGGCTTCATCGATCGCGCGCTGCAGCGCCTCGCGCTCGCGGATAAATTCACCGCGCACATAGACGTAACAAACGTGTGCGCGCATCGCGAAGCTGGCGATCAGGCAGCCCTCAATGAGCGTATGCGGATCGTTGCGCAGGATGTCGCGGTCCTTGCAGGTGCCCGGCTCGGACTCGTCGGCGTTCACGACCAGATAATGTGGACGCTCCTTCACTTCCTTCGGCATGAAGGACCATTTGAGGCCCGTCGGGAAGCCTGCGCCGCCACGGCCGCGCAGGCCCGACTTCTTCATCTCGTCGATGATCGCGTCGATGCCGCGTTCGAGAATCTGCTTGGTGCCATCCCACGCCCCGCGCGCCATCGCGCCTTTGAGGCTCAGGTCATCGAAACCGTAGAGATTGGTGAAGATGCGGTCTTTGTCGGAAAGCATCAGCTCTCTGCTCCCGGTGTTTTTTTGCTGTAGCCGCCGTTATATAGCTGCGGGTCTTTCAATGTGAGTGCACCGCCGGCGGGTTCGGATGAGACGCGACCGTAATTCTGCGGGCCGGGCTTCGGCGTCTCGCCACGGCGGAAGGCTTCGAGAAGTTTCTCGGTCGTGGGCCCGTCGAGGTCTTCGTAGAAATCCTTGCCGATCTGCAGCATTGGCGCGTTCACGCAGGCGCCGAGACACTCAACTTCCATCCATGAGAATTTGCCATCCGCCGAGACGGTGTGCGGGGTCGGCGCAATGTGCTTCTTGCAGGCCGCGACAACATCGTCGGAGCCACGCAGCCAGCAAGGCGTCGTGGTGCAGACCTGCACCAGATGATCGCCGACCGGCTCCAGATTGAACATCGTGTAGAACGTGGCGACTTCCAGAACGCGGATATAAGGCATCGACAGAAGCCGCGCGACTTCTTCGATCATCGGCTTGGTCACCCAGCCTTCCTGCTCCTGCCCAATCCACAACGCCGCGATCACCGCGGAAGCCTGACGGCCTTCGGGGAATTTCGCGATCCACTTGTCGACCTCGGTCTTGCTCTGTGCGCTAAACGCAAAGCGTTCCGGTTGATGGGGCGAAAGACGACGCAGGCTCACCGGTCCACCTCTCCGAACACCACGTCGAGCGAGCCGAGCACGGCGGAAATATCGGCCAGCATGTGGCCCTTGCACATGAAATCCATCGCCTGCAGATGCGGATAGGACGGCGCGCGGATTTTGCACTTATAGGGTCTGTTCGTTCCGTCAGCGACGAGATAGACGCCGAACTCGCCCTTCGGCGCTTCGACCGCGGCGTACACTTCGCCCGCCGGAACGTGGAAGCCTTCAGTGTAGAGCTTGAAGTGATGGATGAGCGCTTCCATCGAACGCTTCATCTCGGCGCGCCTGGGCGGGACGATCTTGTGATTCTCGGCGACGACCGGCCCCGCCGGCATCTTCTCGATGCACTGGCGCATGATCTTGCAAGCCTGGCGCATCTCCATGACGCGCATCAGGTAGCGGTCGTAATTGTCGCCGTTCTTGCCGACCGGAATCTGAAAATCGAGTTCGCTGTAAACTTCATAGGGCTGAGAACGGCGCAGATCCCACGCAACGCCTGTCGAGCGCAGCATGACGCCGGACATGCCCCAGCTTTCCGCATCCGCGCGGCTGATGACGCCGATATCCACATTGCGCTGCTTGAAGATGCGGCTGTTGGTAAGCAGCCCTTCGATATCGTCCAGCACTTGCGGGAAGTGATTGGTCCACTCGTAGATGTCGGCAACCAATTCCGGCGGCAGATCTTCATGCACGCCGCCAGGACGGAAATATTTGGCGTGCATGCGCGAGCCGGAGGCGCGTTCATAGAACACCATCAGCTTCTCGCGCTCTTCAAAGCCCCACAACGGCGGCGTGAGCGCGCCGCAATCCAGCGCCTGCGTGGTGACCTGCAGGAGGTGATTGAGGATGCGGCCGATCTCGCAATAGAGCACGCGCACGAACTGGCCACGGCGCGGAACTTCCAGGCCCGTCAGCCGCTCGATGGCCATGCAGAAGGCATGTTCCTGATTCATCGGCGCGACATAGTCGAGACGGTCGAAATAGCCGATCGCCTGCAGATAGGTCTTGTGCTCGATCAGCTTCTCGGTGCCGCGATGCAGCAGTCCGATATGCGGATCGACGCGCGTGACGATTTCGCCGTCCAGGTCGAGCACCAGGCGCAACACGCCATGCGCAGCCGGATGCTGCGGACCGAAATTGATCGTGACCTGCGGGTTCTCGCTGCCGTCATCGACTTTCACGTCAGGCACAGCGCTCATGACTTCTTCTCCGGCGCTGAAGCTTTCTCGTCACCGGGAAGAATGTAAGGCGCGCCCTCCCACGGCGACATGAAATCAAAATCGCGGAATTCCTGCACCAGCTTCACAGGCTGATAGACCACGCGTTTCTGCTCGTCGTCGTAGCGCAGCTCGACATAGCCGGTGAGCGGAAAATCCTTGCGCAGCGGGAATCCGCTGAAGCCATAGTCGGTGAGCAGGCGGCGAAGATCGGGGTGATCGGCGAAAGTCACGCCATACATGTCGAAGGTTTCGCGTTCGAACCAGTTGGCCGCCGGAAACAGCGGAACGATCGTAGGAACGGCCGTGCCTTCGTCCGTTTCCGCCTTCACGCGGACACGCGTGTTATTGCGCGTTGACAGCAGGTGATAGACGACATCGAAGCGCTTCGCGCGCTGCGGCCAGTCCACGGCGGTCACGTCGATCAGGATGGTGAAGCCGAATTCGTCGCGCAGCGATTTCATCACGCGCGGAATATCGTTCAGTTCGATCACCAAGGTGAGCTCGCCGAAGGTGACATTCGTCGCCTTCACCGCGCCCGAGAGCGCAGCACTGATTTTCCCGCCGAGATCGTTCAGGTCCGCCATCTGCCCTCAGCGATCGATGTTGCCTGTGCGGCGGATTTTCCGCTGCAGCAGCATGATGCCGTACACCAGCGCTTCCGCTGTCGGCGGGCAGCCTGGAACGTAGATATCCACCGGCACAATGCGATCGCAGCCGCGCACGACGGAATAGGAATAGTGATAGTAGCCGCCGCCGTTCGCGCACGAGCCCATCGAGATCACATAACGCGGCTCCGGCATCTGGTCGTAGACCTTGCGCAGCGCGGGCGCCATTTTGTTCACAAGCGTTCCGGCCACGATCATCACATCCGCCTGACGCGGTGAGGCGCGGGGCGCGAAGCCGAAGCGCTCGAGATCGTAACGCGGCATCGACGCCTGCATCATCTCGACCGCGCAGCAGGCGAGACCGAATGTCATCCACATCAGCGAGCCAGTACGGGCCCAGTTGATAAGGGAGTCAGCCGAAGCAACGAGAAAACCCTTCTCGTGCATCTCCGCCTGCATCTGCTTGTAATAAGGGTCGTTGTCGGTGATGGCCTGGTTGCCGCCTTCGACACCGGTGCGGGCCGCGGCATTGGCCGGAAGAATCACTCCCATTCGAGCGCGCCCTTCTTCCATTCATAGATAAAGCCGACAGTCAGCACACCGAGAAACACCATCATCGACCAGAACGCGAAGGCGCCGGTCGCCTTGAGCGTGATCGCCCATGGAAACAAGAAGGCGACTTCGAGGTCGAAAATGATGAAGAGCAACGAGACCAGATAGAAGCGCACGTCGAACTTCATGCGCGCGTCGCCGAACGCGGGAAAGCCGCATTCATAAGCGGAAAGCTTCTCGGGATCCGGCTTGGACGGCGCGATGACGAAGGGAACGAGCATCAGAACCAGGCTCAATCCCCCGGCGATCCCGATGAACAGCAGGATCGGCAAATACTCGATCAGCAGGCCTTCCATGACTTAGGTCCTGACTGGTTCTGCACACCTCGCGGGCGAGCCGGTCGCGTGGGCAAAACCTGGTTATTTCGCGGGTGCAGTAACAGAGTTTAACGCCCGCT
>JANWJQ010000049.1 GCA_025451875.1 Rhizomicrobium sp. | reverse complement strand
TGGCCGAATAGGCCTTGCGAAACGGGCGGCGGCACCTATTCTCTGGCTGACTCCGGCGGAAACCGCCGGAACGGCAAGCGCCAAGCTTGGGTTTAGCCCATGCCGGCGCGCCATCACGAAAGGCCTTTCCGCTGCGCCACTGACCGAAACATGTTTCGCGAGGCCCGGTGGAGACCTTGCGAAGCGTGGTTGCGCACGGCTTACAACAGGAGAGAGTCATAGTCGCCAGACGGTTTAGTTCGCAGCAAGCGCCCGCCCCCAAAGATGGGCCGCGCGTCAACGAAGACATCCATTCCCGCACCATCCTTCTGATCGGTGACGAGGGAGAAAAATTCGGAGAGATCGGTATCGACGAAGCCCGCGCCATCGCGGAAGAGCGCGGATACGATCTTGTTGAGGTTTCGCCGGATGCGAAGCCGCCCGTGGTCAAACTCATGGACTACGGCAAGTTCAAATACGAACAGCAGAAAAAAGCCGCCGAGGCCCGCAAGAAGCAGAAGGTCATCGAGATCAAGGAGATCAAGATGCGCCCGACCATCGACGACCACGATTATGAAACCAAGATGAAGGCGATGCAGCGTTTCTTCGGCGAAGGCGACAAGGTGAAAGTCACACTGCGCTTCCGCGGCCGCGAAATGGCGCACCAGCATCTGGGCATGGAATTGCTGACCCGCATCACGAAGGACACCGAGACCTTCGCGAAGATGGAGCAGTATCCGAAGATGGAAGGCCGTCAGATGATGATGGTGTTAGCACCGCGCTAGTCCGCGATCCTGCTGAACAAACAAAAACGGCCCTCGCGAGAGGGCCGTTTTCTTTTGTGCATTGGTGGAAACGATCAGAGACTGGCGGCGCGCGCAGCTGTACGCACAGCTTTGGCACTCATGTCCTGAAACGGGACCACCGGCGAGATCTTGTCATCCTGAATGTTGGGGCGGCCGGACATCATCTTGTAGGCGACACGGCCATCCTGGATCAGCAAGACCACTTCCGCCGACCAACCGTAATTGACGGTCTTGTGTTCGAAGCCGAGCACGTCAAGGAACCAGTTGCCCGTGTGCTCCTGATGCAGACGCTCGGGGCGGAAGACCAGGGCGGTGCAATGATCACGCGCATCGATGCAGGACCGCACCGACGGATCGAGATTGTCGAACTTCACGGAGTCGCGCGGCATGAAGCGTTCGATGATGCCGAGATAGGAAAGCGCCTCGACGTTCGGAGAAGACGAGGCGTCAAACCCGATGTCATTCAGATCGGCGATGCGCGTGGCGCCCGGCGTGATGTGACCGTAGGCGAGCGACACCTGCTTGTAGGAATGGAATTTCGTGTTCTGGATATCAGTCTGATAGGGCAACAGGCCGAGCCCGCCGCATCCCACAAGAACCAAAGTCACCGCAAGACTGCCGACAATGCGCGCTAAACGGCGCGTGTCGCCACGGTTTGCCCCACCCATGAAACCCCCAACACCCGGTACGCATATTTATTTTCAGGGATGCTAGCCAAAATGGCACAGCTTGCAAAGCGTGGTGGTGAATATGGTAACCCGAATGCGCCTAGGGTTGTGGGAAGCGGGTGCAGCAATCAGCAATGGTCTCGGGGTCCACATTGCCGCCCGACAGAACCACCCCTACCACCTCGCTCTTATTGTGATATTTGGATGACAAAAGCGCCGCCAATCCCGCGGCGCCTCCAGGCTCCACCACGATTTTCAGTGTACGGATGGCATAGCTCACGGCCCGGGCAAGGTCTTCGTCGGTCACCGTGACCCCGCCGGACAAATATTGTTTCGCGACGGCGAAAGGCACCTCGCCGGGTGTGGGGGACTGAAGCGCGTCCGCCATTGACGGTTTGTCAGCGGGCGCCGCGGTACGCACCCCGGCGGCCAGCGACAGCGCCATCCCTTCGTAAGAATCCGGCTCAACGGAGATCACTTTTGTGGCCGGGCTGGTATGGCCGAAAGCGAGCGCCGTTCCGGACGCCAATCCACCGCCGCTGACAGGAACAAATACACGGCCGATTTCTCCGCCTGCTTCCCGCGCCTGGCGAACCATCTCCAGTCCCGCCGTCCCCTGGCCCGCCACGACGAACGGATCGTCGAACGGCTTGATGAGCGTCGCTCCGCTTTCTTCCTGGATCTTGCGCGCAATGGCTTCGCGATCCTCGCGCTTGCGATCGTAAGTCACGACCTTTGCGCCATAGGCGCGCGTACCGTCGATCTTCGCGCGCGGCGCATCCGCCGGCATGACGATGGTGGCCGGAAGTCCGAAGATGCCCGCGGCCGCCGCCACGCCCTGCGCGTGATTGCCGGATGAGAATGCGACCACGCCACCTTTGCGCTCGGCTTCCGGGATCAGAAGGATGCGATTGCAGGCGCCCCGGAATTTGAAGGAGCCGGTGCGCTGAAACGGCTCGGCCTTCAGAAGCACGCGCGTTCCGGTGCGGGCGTTCAATGCCGGGCTTTCCAGCAGCGGCGTCACCACCGCCCACGGTGCGATGCGGCGGGCGGCAGCTTCGATGTCGGCAAATTCGGGAATGCGAAGAGTCTGTGTCATGACCCCACTTCGCCACAAGGCACCGGGTCACACCAGAGCGGAACGGGTCTGCAAATTCGTCTTGCAAAATCCGCTGCCAAGGCGGAAGACGGAGCGAGCCCGGCGGCGTGGTTCACCGGCCCAAGATCAACCCTTCAACCCTTCGGTATCGCGCATGCTGAAAGTCTATCAGCTGCAGAATGGTGGCCTGAGAGGCGCGGATATTTTGCCCGAGAGCGAAATTCCGACGACGTCGCTCTGGATCGACCTTCTCAATCCCTCGCTCGAGGAACGCCGGGCCGTGGACAAATTCCTGCACATGGAATTGCCCTCCCGCGCCGACATGGAAGAGATCGAAATCTCCAGCCGCCTCTATCAGGAGGACGACGGCATCTTCATGACGGCGTTGATCCTGTCCAACTCGGAATCCGACACGCCCAAGGCCGATGTGGTGACCTTTGTGCTGGCGCACGACAGACTGGTGACCATCCGTTATATCGACCCGCAGCCCTTCCGCACCTTCGCCGCGCGCTGTGAGCGCACGTCGCATTACGCCAACAAGGCGGAAAGCGTGCTGCTGGGCCTTGTCGATACCATCATCGACCGCATGGCGGATGTGCTGGAGCGCATCGGCAACGACGTTGAAGCGATCAACCACGAAATCTTCAACCCGGACGCCAAGAAGCCGATCGGCGCCAAAGACTTCCAGGGCGTGCTGAGCCGTCTCGGCATGAAACACGGCGCGACCTCGAAGATGCGCGAAAGCCTTCTCAGCATCGGCCGCGTGCTGACCTTCCTGACGCAGGCCGTCGAGGGGAAAGCGAACAAGGACGTAAAGGCGCACATCAAGACCCTAACCCGCGACGTGCAATCGCTGCAGGACCATTCGTCCTTTATCGCGGGCAAGCTGTCTTACCTGCAGGACGGGACGCTTGGCCTCATCAACAACGAGCAGAACAACATCATCAAGATCATGTCGGTCGCCGCGATGGTATTCCTGCCGCCGACGCTGATCGCCTCCATCTACGGTATGAACTTCAAATACATGCCCGAACTTGACTGGTTCTACGGCTATGCTTTGTCGCTCCTGCTGATGATCGTGTCCGGCATCGTGCCCTATTTCTGGTTCAAGCGGCGCGGATGGCTGTAGGCGTCGTCCATCACGCCTATCGCGGCATCGTCCTGAAGCTGACCGCGACCTTTTTCTTTTCGCTGATGTACGCGGTCATCAAGCTTTCGGGCGATGTGCCGATCGGCGAGGTGATATTCTTTCGCTGTTTCTTTGCGCTGATCCCTCTCTTCGCCCTCTCGGCCTTCACCATCGGGCCGGCGCATGTGATCCGCACGGCGCGGCCCAGCTGGCATATCGTCCGTTCTGCCGCGGGCGTGGCATCGATGTTCCTGAACTTCGGCGCGGTGCAGCGGCTGCAGCTGGCGGACGTGACCGCCTTCAGCTTCGTCGCGCCAATCTTCGCCGTCATCCTTGCGGCGCTGATGCTTCGCGAGCGCGTGGGCCCTTATCGCGGCTTCGCGGTGGTCATGGGGTTCGTGGGCATCCTGTTGATGCTGGAGCCACATGGCGGCCTCGCCCATATCGCGACGTCCGGATTCTCCTCCGGCACGGCGATGGCCATGGGCGGTGCCTTCTTCTCCGCCTTCGTCGTCGTTTATATCCGCCAGATGAGCAGCACCGAGACGAGCGAAGCCATCGTGTTCTACTTCATGAGCGTCGGCTCGCTGGTCGGGCTCGCCTCGATGCGCTTGTGGTATGTGCCGCTCTCGCTTGAACAGATCGCGCTGCTGACGATCTGCGGCCTGCTGGGCGGCTTGGGGCAGATGGCGATGACGTACAGCTATCGTTACGCCGAACCGTCCTTGCTCGCACCGTTCGATTATCTCGGCATGGTGTGGGCGGTGCTGCTGGGCTATTTCGTGTTCGGAGAAATTCCCGCGCAGATGGTGATCGTAGGTTCCGTGGTGGTCATCGCGGCCGGGTTGTTCATCGCCTGGCGCGAACACAAGCATCACCGGATCATCGCATCGGTGAGCGATTCCTCGTTGTCAGCCTCGTAGACGGATAGCGTCCAGTTCCGTGACGAAATCATCGCCGAAATAATAGGCGAGTTCGCCGCGCAGGCCATCATAGACGGATGGCCCCTGATCCACGCAGATCAGGGATTTGTCCTCCAGTTCGCCCGATGCGACCAGAACCCCGCCTTCGAAGGTCAGCGGAAACAGGATGCTGACCAGCGGCTTGAGCTGGTGATAGTCGATGCCTTTGTCGAGGCAGTAGCTATGGATCTTGCAGCCGCGCTGTCTGCGGTCGAGGAACACGCAGGCCCCGTCCTTCACCCGCGTGCGCGCCTGCGCCCCACCGGGGAATTCCTCATCCTTCCACGTCTGTCTGGTGAACCATTTGGAACGCGGTACGCCGACATGCGCGTCGAAATCCGGGCCCAGCGCTTCGATCCGCGCCACATTCTCCACATCGATATCCACGCCGTAGGAGCAGCACTGATCCTCGCAGAAGCCGCAGGCCATGCAGTGTGTGAAATAGCGGTAGCTGAAGATGGCCGGATCGACGGCACGGATGACCGGCCTGCCGAAAACGGATACGTATTCCCGTGAAAGCGCGATCACTGCAAAGCTGCGGCGATGATTTTCTCTAGCGCGTGCCCATAGTCATACCCGGCTTGCGCGCAGGCGGCTGCGAAACCGGCATCCACATCCAATGACGGATTGGGATTGACCTCCAGGATCAGCGGCCGGTTGTTCTCATCCACGCGGAAGTCGATACGCGAGAAACCGCGGTTGCCGAACAAGACGAAAGCTTCGCGCGTCAGGCGCGAAAGCTCGGCGGCCAGCTTGGGATCTTCGTTCTCGAAGCCGAACACGCGGGCGGACTGCTTGCTCTCTTCGCTGGTGTCGTCCCATTTACAGGCGTAACCAACGATCCGCGGCTTGGCCGGATTCCAGTCGATGAACTGGATTTCCGCCAGCGGCAGCACGCGCAGATCCTTGCCGTCCTCGATGACCGAGATGTTGAATTCCCGGCCTTCGACATATTCCTCGGCGAACCAGCGGCCGCCATATTCGTTGAAACACTTCTGGGCGCGCAGCGGCACATCGGCGCCCATCACCACGGCGCCATCGTCCAGACCCAGCGACGCGTCTTCCGTCGAGGACTTCACGATGTATTTGCGGTTGGGATCGAGCCCCTTCCAGTGTGGGCCGATCGACCAGTCAGGTGTCGGCAATCCGGCCGCACGCATGATTTCCTTGGCGAAGGGCTTATCGCAGGTCGCCACAATGGAAGCCGGCCCGCCACCCGTATAGCGAAGGCCCATCTGCTCGAGATAAGCGGGCGCCACGGCCGAGAGCTGATCCTGGCCCAGCGCGTGCTCGACCATGTTGAAAACGATGTCCGGCTTTACCTTGGACACTTGCTCGACGAATTTTTCGTAATTCGCCTCGAACGGCGCCAACTGAACGAAGTGGCCCCGTTTGGTGAGTGTCTCGCCGATCTGCTTCGCAGTGAGGATCGAATCCTCGATTTCCGGCGGCGCCTGCGAATCGGCGTCGAGATGCAGAACAAGAACGCGCATGAACTTACTAAGCCGCGACTCGGCGTCTTGGCGCAAGAGCCGGATGGCGTTTCAGAAACGACGCCATGATCTTCCCGATCAGCTGCCGATAGGCAACGCCTTCATAGTTCGCGATGAAACAGAGATCCGAATGCTCCGGACGCAGGCCGGCGATCGGATTCACTTCGATGAAGTGCGGCCGTCCGTGCGAATCGCAACGAATATCGATTCGTCCGCCATCACGGCAGCGCAGCGCGCGCCATGCGGCGAGTGCCACGTCACCCGCGCGTTTGGCTTCCGGCAAGTCGGTTGCGCGAACGATCTCCACGCGCTCTTCCCAACCGGTATCCTTGTTCTCGAAGCCGTAGCCGTCTCCCACCCAGCCGGCGAGCGGCACGATCTCGGTGATGCCCAGGACTTTTGCATCTTCCGCCGTGCCGGTGATGCCGACGGTAAATTCACGGCCGGACAGGAATGTCTCAACCAGCACCGGCTGATTGAATTTGCGCAGAAGCTCCCTGGCGGTGGCCGAAAGCGCTTTCTTGTCGTCCACCTTGGAACGCGCGTTGACGCCTTTGCCCGAACCTTCCGCGACCGGTTTTAGGAATAGCGGGAACGGCAGATCGATCCTGGCGATATCCGAGGGCTTCTCGATCAGGGCGAATTCGGCCGTCGGTACGCCCTGACTGCGCACGACATGCTTGGTCATCGCCTTGTCGAGTGTCAGCGCCATCGTCAGCGCATCGGAGAAGACATAGGGGATTTGATAAGCATCCAGCAGCGTCGGCACCTGGGCCTCTCGCGCCAGTCCGTACATGCCTTCGCAGAAATTGAACACCGCATCCCAGCGTTCGCCGGCGACCAAGGCCTCGGTCAACCGCTTGATGCCGCCGATCTTCACCGGCTCCCAGCCCTGATGGGCCAAAGCATCGCATATGGCGTCTATCGTGATCTCGCTGTCGAACTCGGCCGTATCTTCCTCGCTGTAGCCCATTGCGAGGTAGTCGGTCCGCAGGTCGTAGCAGATGCCGATACGCATCATTCCGCCGCGAGTTTGTGTTTCGGTTTGCGCTTGTCGGCGCCCAGCGTGCCGCCCGGATCGGGATAGGAGTAGATCCCACCTTCGAAGTTGCGCAGCAGCAGGTTGTCGCCATCACGGCCAACCACGCAGTCGGGCGCGATCTGGATCTTGCCACCACCGCCCGGCGCATCCACCGCGAAGATCGGTGTGGCATAGCCGGTGGTGAAGCCGCGCAGGCCTTCGATGATCTCCAGCCCTTTCTCCACCGTGGTGCGGAAATGGCCGGAGCCTTTCACCGGATCGGTCTGGTAGAGGTAATAAGGCTTCACGCGGCGCTTCAGCAGGCCGTGCATCAGCGGCTTCATGATGGAGATGTCGTCGTTGATGCCCTTCATGAGCACCGTCTGCGAGCCTAGCGGGATGCCCGCATCGGCCAGACGGTTCAGGGACTCCGTCGTCTCCGGCGTGAATTCGCGCGGATGGGTGACATGGATGGAGAGGAACAGCGGATGATGCTTCTTCAGCATCTTCACGAAGTCCTTGGTAATGCGCTGGGGCAGCACCATCGGGATTTTGGTCCCGAAGCGCAGGAACTCGATGTGCTTCATCTTGCGCAGGCGGGTGAGCAGGTAGTCCAGCTTCTCGTCGGCGATGGAGAACGGGTCTCCGCCCGACATCAGGACGTCGCGGACCTCAGTATGCTCTTCCAGATAGGCCAGCGCCTGTTCCCACTGCTTGGGGGAGAACTGGTATTCGCCGCCGGGATTGCCCACCGCACGGGCGCGGGTGCAGTAGCGGCAATAGGTTGAGCAGGTACCCGTCGTCAGGAATAGAACCCGGTCCGGATAGCGATGAACGATACCAGGGGCCGCGGTGTCGTGATCCTCGGCCAAGGGGTCGATCGATTCACCCGGAAGGACGATATCTTCCTTGGTGGAGATGACGTGGGTGCGGCGGAGGGGTTCGTTCGGGTCTTCGCGGCCCATCAAGCTCGCATAGTAAGGGGTGATGCCGACCGGCAGCGGTCCTTTGTGGCGGGTCGCGGCGGTGCGCTCCTCGTCCGACAATATAAAGACCTTCTCCAGGTCGGCGGCGGTGCGGATACGGGCCTGAAATTGCCAGTGCCAGTCGTTCCATTCGGCTGTTGTCGTGCCCGGATAGATGCGGCGGTAGAACTCGCGGGTCTCTTCACCCACGGGAAAACTCAGGCGCGGCTTGGCTTTCGCCTTACCGATCCGGTTCAACTGCTTCGCATTCTGGCTCTGGAGGACGGTACTGGCTGCTGGCTTCTCTTGGCCGGCTCGCAACGGGGACTTGGCGGTTTGCCCCCGCAACAGTTGGAGACTCATTGAGGTCTCGTAACGCTCCTGCGAACACCTCGAAGATCCCAGCGATCTCAACCGGTGAAGCTATACAGAGCGATAT
>JANWJQ010000048.1 GCA_025451875.1 Rhizomicrobium sp. | reverse complement strand
CGCGGCGAACATGGCGATCCGTTCAATGGCCACCGCGAGGCCATCGGCAAGGAAGGCGAACGGACCATCTGGTTGTTCTCGACGGATTCGCCGCTGAAGGACATGACCGGCGATTTCGAGAAGATGGCGCTCTATGCCGGCAATGCCGCGGGCGCCATCAAGGATGTGGTGCCCGCCGCCGACCGCATTGCCGCGATCATCGCCGAGGCCGATGCCCTTTTGCCGAAAGCGGGGGGCACCGCCGCAACTTCGGAAGAACAGCTTTCCTCGCCTGTCTGCTATGCGAATGAAAGCAGCGATCAATATGCCGGTTACGCCGCGCGGGAGGAGCTGATCTCTTTCTGCAACGAACTGCTGGAAGCCGAACGGGCGGGCGCGCGCATCACCGCGCGCTCGGCAACGGAAGCGAAGGATGCGGCGACACGCGATTTGCTGCGCGATATCCAGAAGGACGAAGCACGCTGGTGTGCCATGCTGCTCAAATGGATCGGGCATCTGAATGGCGAGCCGTCGGCAAGGGTTGGCGCGTTCTACGAGAAATGTCTGGCCTTCACGGATCTGAAGGAACGCATTGCCTTCATCAATCGCGGGCAGGGCTGGGTGGTGAAAAAGCTGCGCGATATGCTGCCCAAGGTGCGTGACGACAGGATGCATGCCGATTTCAAGGCCATGCTGGAAAGCCACGAAGAGAATATCCGCCGCGCCTCTTGACGCTGCGGCAGTGGCGGCTTGTGCGCGTCGCCCGCTGCAATAAAGTCTCCGCCAGATCATCGGAGACGG
This sequence comes from Rhizomicrobium sp., assembly GCA_025451875.1. GTDB lineage: Bacteria > Pseudomonadota > Alphaproteobacteria > Micropepsales > Micropepsaceae > Rhizomicrobium. Next base: position 41,056 of record JANWJQ010000048.1, on the reverse strand, counting down.
CATATGACCTACGGCCCCTACAAGGAAATTCTCGTTGCGGTGAAGGACCAGATCCTCACCCTCACATTACATCGCCCGGAGAAGCTCAACGCCTTCACCGGCACGATGATGAACGAGATGATCGATGTGTTCACGAAAGTGAATGGCGACGATGAAGTCCGCGCTGTCATCGTGACGGGTTCCGGCCGCGCCTTCTGCGCCGGCGCCGATCTTTCCGCCGGTGCGGCCACCTTCGATGCCAACAGCAATCCCGGCCGCGCCGAGCGCAATGCCGGTTCCGACGCCACTGTCGATTACAGCGATGAGCGCGTGCGCGACGGCGGCGGCCGTGTGACGCTTGCGATCTTTGAATGCCTAAAGCCTGTCATCTGCGCGGTGAACGGCCCGGCGGTGGGTATCGGTCTCACCATGCAGCTCGCCATGGACATCCGCATCGCCTCGGAGAATGCGCGGTTCGGCTTTGTGTTCTCGCGCCGGGGTATCGTGCCGGAAGCGGCATCCAGCTTCTTCCTGCCGCGCATTGTCGGCATCAGCCAGGCGCTGGAGTGGTGTTACTCGGGCCGTGTGTTCGATGCGCAGGAAGCGCTCAAAGGCCGCCTCGTCAGCAAGGTCGTGAATGCCGACGTGCTGCTGTCGGAAGCGCACAAACTGGCGGTCGAAATCCGCGACAACACCGCGCCGGTCTCCATCGCGCTCATCCGCCAGATGATGTGGCGCGGCCTCGGCATGGATCACCCGATGGAAGCCCACAAGGTGGACTCGCGGGGCATCTATTCGCGCGGCCAGTCCGGCGATGTGAAGGAGGGCGTGGTCGCCTTCCTGGAAAAACGTCCCGCCAACTTCCCCAACAAGGTCTCCACGGATATGCCGCGCTATTTCCCGTGGTGGGACGAGCGGAAATACTCCTGATCCGTCGCACAGCCGCAACTGCCGCGTGATATGAACCGTTGCAGACGGATTCGTTTGCGGGGCGTCCGATGCGTTGGAGGTTGATTGCAACCGGGCTTCTTCTGGGGCTTTCGCTTGGCGGCAACGCCTGCGCGGACGATCTGCCGGACTGGTTGAGCCTGCACGGGCAATCGACCTTCGTCCTGCAATATCACCCGCGCTTTCACTCCCCTTATCAGGGCGCGAACAGCCTGAAGCCGCAAAATGTGGGTGACGAAACTTTCGACGCCACGCTCTTTGCGGGCGTCCGCCTTTGGCAAGGCGCGGCGGTTTATGTGAACCCGGAGATCGACCAGGGTTTCGGGCTTTCCAACACATTGGGCGCCGCGGGGTTTCTGAGCGGCGAAGCCTACAAGGTGGGTGATACCAATCCCTATTTCCGCCTGCAGCGTCTTTTCATCCGCCAGTCCATCGATCTGGGCGGCGCAGACCAGAAGATCGACGATGATGCCAACCAGTTCGGCGATATGCGCAGTGCGAACAATCTGGTGCTAACAGCGGGAAAATTCTCGGTCGGCGATGTCTTCGACACCAACCAATATGTGCATGATCCACGCGGCGACTTCCTGAACTGGGCGTTGCTGGATGCTGGCGCTTTCGACTACGCCGCCGATGCCTGGGGTTACGCATCGGGTGTCGCCGTCGAATGGACGCAGGATTGGTGGACGCTGCGGTTCGGCACCTTCAACCTGTCCAAACAGCCGAACGGCACGGTGCTGGAAACCACATTTCGCCAGTTCGAAATGGTGGGCGAGGTGGAAGAGCGCCACACGTTGTTCGGCCGTGACGGCAAGGTGAAACTGCTGGGCTTCGTCAATCGCGGGCGCATGGGCAGCTATGACGATGCCGTGGCGCTCGCAAGCGCCACGGGCACGCTCCCTGACACATCCTTGGTGCGCCGCTACGCGTCGCGCCCCGGCGGCGAGATCAATATCGAGCAGGGTATCTCAGACAATCTCGGCGTCTTCCTGCGCGCGAGCGCGAACGACGGCAGCAAGGAAGCTTACGAGTTCACCGAGATCAACAAATCGATTTCCGCCGGCCTGTCGCTCAAAGGTTCATCCTGGGGGCGGCCTGACGATGCGCTCGCGCTTGGTGGCGTCGTGAACGGCCTGTCGCAAGATGCCCGCGGTTACTTCGGGGCCGGCGGTATGGGAATTCTGATTGGCGACGGGCGGCTGCCGCATTACGGGACCGAAGACATTCTGGAAGCCTATTATTCGGCGAGCCTGACAAAATGGCTATCCGTCTCGGCCGATTATCAGTTCATCGAAGACCCCGCCTATAACCGCGATCGCGGCCCGGTATCTGCGGTCGCCTTGCGCCTTCATGCGCAAATCTGATTCTGTTCAAGCATTCCCAAAATATTCGCAGGATGTCGCGAAGTCCTCCGGGTTAATACCGTGTTAACACACGCGGCCTAGGCTCCGCGCGGTCTGGGGGCCTGCTTGCAACAATACGATGAACTCGCCGCTGCGCGTGCTGTCGAACTTCTTGGGTTCGGTGCGATGAATCTGCAGCTTGCGCTGCATTGGCTGTCGCTGTGGGTGGACGGTGCGCCGCCGCCGCGCGACGCCATCAAACCGCGCGATGTGAAAAATCTTCTGCCCGGCATCGCCATTCTGGAAATGCGCCCGGACCGTTCGGTCCTTTGCCGTCTCTCCGGCTCCGCGCTTGCGATGGGGCTTGGCGTCGATCCGACCGGCAAGGATGTGATCGCGATCACGCCGCCCGAATATCGCGCGGCGCGGCTTGCACGGTATCAACGCGTGCTCGATGGCGCGGTGAGCCGTTGCGTGAAACCGCATCTGACGCGCTTCGGCACGACGGTGCTGGTAGAAGACATCCAGTTGCCGCTTGGCGGCGTGTCCGCCGATGGCGGCCGCCAGATCCTCTATCACGCCGATTGGCGCCCGCAGACGATGGACCGTTCGATCGCCGAGATTTCCGAGGTGCTCGGGGCCACCATCGACGAATCCTTCCCGATCGTCCGCGTCGCGGCCTGAAAAATCCGATCTGAATCGTGCTAGGCTTCTTCCGAATTCGGGGGAATTTCCATGCGCATCCAGATCGCCGCGGTTCTATGCGCCGCGATGCTCGCGTCACCGGCTATCGCCGACGATTCATCGGCCGCGCTCGGCATGGGCGGGCTGCAGTTCACCAGAGCCGCGGACATCCGCATGGCGAAAGAGGATCTCTTCATCAGTCCGAAGGCAGTGCGCATCCGCTACGAATTCGCCAATGACGGCGCCCAGGACGTGGACAGCATCGTCGCCTTTCCGCTGCCCGATATCGACACATGGGAGTTCTACGAAGAACCCATCGGCACGGTCGGCGACGATCCGGTGAACTTCGTGGGCTTCACCGCGACGGTCGATGGCAAGCGCGTTCCGGTCCAGGTCGAGCAGCGGGCTTTCCTGAAGGACAAGGACGTTACCGCCGCGATCAAGGCTGCGGGATTGCCGGTGAACATCCTTCTGGCGGGCAATGTGCAGAAGCTCGACAAGCTGGACGCCGGCAAGAAGCAGGCCTTGGAAAAGGCCGGCTTGGTGGAGAATGAAGGGCAGGGCCAGGAACATCCGCGCTGGACGGTGCGCACCAAGTTCTACTGGACCCAGCATTTTCCAACCGGAAAGACGGTGGTGATCGAACACAGCTATACGCCGGTCACCGGCCAGACCTTCTTCACCGATTACGATCTTCAGCCGAAACAGGATCCGGATGGCGGACGCCGCTGGCAGCGCGATTACTGCATGGATGGCCCCACGCTCTCCACCATCGCGCAGCGCATCAAGCAGATCAGCAAACCGGACCAGAGCGGCATGCTGAATATCTATTCCACCGATTTCATCCTGAAGACGGCGAACAACTGGAAAGGCGGCATCGGCGAGCTGCACCTGACCATCGACAAGCTGAAACCGTCGAACATTTTGTCATTGTGCTGGAATGGCGATCTGAAGAAGACAGGCGCGACGACATTTGAATCGGTGCTGCGCAACCTTCAGCCGGCGCGCGACATCAAGATGGTCGTGCTCGAGACCCCGCAACCGTCACCCTGACGCGTCAGGGACGGCCGACTTTCGGCGCGTTGTCGTTCATGCCGCTGTTGAACGGACTGTTCGGTGCGGCAGCAGTGCCATTGCGGCAGCTCTGGAAGCCGGTGGCATAGCCGCGGCGATAAAGCTTGTCTTCGCCGGCGAGCGAATCCTTGTCGTCGCGCGGATTCGCGGTTTGCGCTGTCGCCGCCGCGCAGCCGTCGGAGTAACCGGCGCGGAAACTGGGCGAACGGCGCAATGCCCTGTCGCCGGGACCGCCGAAAACAGCGCAGCCGCCCAGCGTCAGGGCGGCCAAGGAAATCACACCGACCATTTTCAACATGCGCTGCTCCAGTTCCGATATCTCGGGCCGTTCGAGTTAGCCCGGCGTGCCGGGCTCCGCAAATTACGGTTTTCCGCAGAGAATCTAATTTCCTAGCAAGTAGGATTATACGCTTGACAGGCGGGAGGGTAGTCCTTAGATTGGGTTTGCGCGGCCAAAAAGGGGGCCGCGCCAAGCCACGGAAGAGAACAAAAAATGAACAAAGAGGCAAGTGACTTTGCAAAAGAATGGGCAGGAAAAGCCCAATCCAGGGTCGGCGGTTTCGAGGCCGAGCGGGAAGGGCGGCGCGTGCTGCGCCGGCTGGCGGACAGAAAGCTGTTCCTCGCGCCGGAGGCCGGCGCGCAATTCGCCCTCGCCGGATCGCATCGCGCGGGACGCACGATGCGCGTCTCCGCCGTGATCGTGGAAGAGTTTCGCACACGCGGCTGGATCGCGGCACGCGGCACCACGCCGGAGACATTCGCGATGAGCGATAGCGGCGCCGCTTGGCTCGCAAGCAGCGGCGCGCCCGATCCGTTCGGCGCGGCGGAGCAGGATCTGTCGCTATGCCGGGTGATGACGCCCGATGGCGAGCGCACCGTCAATGTGAACGAGATGGAATCGCCGATTGCGCGCTTGCGCTTGCACCGACAACTCACGCCGGTGCAGTTCGAAGCCGGCGAACGCCTGCGCCAGGATTTCACGATGGCGGGATTGATGCCGCGCCTTTGCGCCGATCTCTCCGCACCGATCTCCAATGCGGCGCGCGGCGCATCGTCGGCGCCCATGACGGAGAAGCTCATCGCGGCACGGCAGCGTTTCCGTTTGGCGATGGCCAGCGTCGGGCCGGGCCTGTCAGACCTTCTCTTCGATGTGTGCTGCCATCTGAAGGGATTGGAGGTGGTGGAAGCCACGAACGCATGGCCGGTGCGCTCCGCCAAGATCGTGCTGCGGATCGCACTCGATCGCCTCGCGGAGCATTACGGCATCGCGACACGGCAGGGAAAATCGCGCGTCCGCGTCTGGCGCGCCGATATCAGCGCTTCAGCTTGAGAAGGTATTTGTGAACACCGTCGAGGACGAGTTCGGATTTCTGGTTGTGAACCGTGGCACGCATGGCGACGATGCCGGTGGTGCGCTGCGGCGTCAGTTCAGTGATCTCCAGCGCCGGATAGAGCGTGTCGCCGGGATAGACCGCTTTCAGGAATTTCGCGCTCACCTCGATGAAGCCGATCAGGCTTTCGCCGATGACGTGCGGAAAAAGTCCGGCGCCCGCAGCGGTGAAGCTCAAGACCTGAAGACCATGCGCCAATGGCGCGGGATGGCCGAGCTTCCTGCAGTACTCGACGTCGTAATGGATCGGATGATTGTCGAGGCTCACGGCTTGGAACGCCGCGAAATTTGCGTCACCGATAGTGCGCGACGGGCTTTTGAAAACTTCGCCGATGCGAAGCCCCTCAAAGCCGCGCAACGGCAATACGCGATGGTCTTCTTGTGTGAACTCGGTCATGGCCAGCCTCCGCCATCATTGGGCGGGGGCTGCGCCGCGATTGTCAATCAGCCGTGGCGGCGCCGGGCTTCGCGCTCGCGTTTGGCTTCCTCGATCTGGGCTTTCACGCTGGCAAGGCCGCCGGCCGCGAAGTCGGGAACCTTCACGGACATATTGTTCGCCGCGACGCAGGCGATGGGGTCGCTCTTGCACGCGGTGGCGGCTTCCGCAGCCTGCGTAGGCGCGATCATGCTGGTCAACTTGGAGAGCAGCGCGCTCGGCGTGGACGCGTTCACGCCCGGACGGCCGAGGCCGAGATCGGGCTCGCGCGGCATCAGTACCGCGACAACCGCAATCCAGAATATTGCTCGCATGATCATGTCATACCCTCGCTCACCCAACGCGGGGGAGCATGGTTGGTGCCATGCTGCTGCGCACTGAAACCAATCGCTAAAGTTTAATCTAACCAGAGTGTTGTGCCAATCGAAGATAATAGAGTTTTTCTTAATCCGTGTGATCTCGATTTAAAACAGAATCGAGTTTTCGGTTTCTTCGATTCAACTTTTATAAATTTGTCCCAAAAGGGGACATCAGGCGGCGGGAATATCCAATAACGCCGTGAATCCTTCCCCCGGCACGCTCGCGATTGTCAGCTTGCCGCCGTGAAGTTCCGCAAGCCCTTGCGCCAGCGGAAGACCAAGACCCGTGCCCTGCGTGTGATCTGTGATGCCGCGGCCCACCTGTTCGAACGGTTGCTGGATGCGTTGCAGGTCTTCCGGCGCGACGCCTGGGCCGTTATCGGCAACCGTGAAGCGAATGGCGCCGCCATCGCGGGCAGCGCTCACACAAACCTTGCCGCCGTCCTGCGTGAAGGTCACGGCATTTTCGATGAGTTGGCCGATCATGCCGTTCAGCGCATTTTCGTCGGCGTCCACCAGAAGGTCGGCTTCGCAATCGGCGATTTCGATCGTGATGTTCTTCTCTGTCGCGCGCCCCATGTGCGCGTCAGCCGCAGCCCACAACGCGCCACCGGCAGGCAGCGCACGACGGCGCAGGGGAAAACGGTTCGCGGCGATTTTCGTCAGATCGAGAATCTGATTGATCAGCTTGAGCAGATTGCCGCCCGCCATGTGGATCAGCCCGGCATATTCGGAAATCTGCTCCGGGGAGAAGCGATCCGCCGACATGCGCAGCAGATCCGAGAAACCGAGAATGGCGTTGAGCGGTGTCTTCAGCTCATGGCTCATCGTGCGCATCAGCGCGGTCTTGGCCGTATCCGCTTCAGCTTCCGCCGCGCCCAACCGGCGCGTGAGGTCGGAGAGATATTTCGCCTGGCGGCGGGTTTCGAATTCGGAGTTCTTCAGCGCCTTGCTGGTGCGATCCAAAGCCGCGTTCTGTTCGGCCAGCGCGCGTTCGACGCGGTGGCGCTCGGTAACATCAGTAAACACGGTGGCGCGACCGCCATCGCGCGTGGCGCGGTCACGCACCAGATAAGAGGTGCCGGACTGCGTGGTCAGCGTCAGCGCGCCAGCAGGAGCGCCATGCGTATCGATGCGGCGCGCGATCCAGTCTTCGACATCGTCTTCGATCTTGAACCGGTCGCGGCGCACGGCGGCGGTGACGATGTCGCCGAATTCCCGTCCCAGCATCTGATCCTGTGAATGATAGCCGTGGATCTCCACGAACAGGGCGCTGCACAGGATAAGGCGGTCGCCGCTATCCCAGAAGGCGAAGGCATCGGCGGAAAGATCGACGGCGGTCTCCAGCCGGCGCAGAAGGTGGCGCGCATGGGTCGCGTCGCTCCACAGCACGATCCAGCCGCCTTCCGGCGTCTGGCGGGCCTTCACCTCAACAATGCGGCCATCGGTGAGTTCGACATCGCGCGGCGCGTATTCCCCGGCGCGCAGCTGCGCGCGGCGGTAGGCGATATAGGCTTCCGCGTCCTGCGCGCCGTCGGGCGAAGTCTCGCCGCAGGCAAGCTCCATCCGAATCAGTTCTTCGTAAGTGTGCCCGAGCAGCGATTCGCGATTCGGCAGGGCGCGGAAGAGGTAGTTGAAGTGCTGGCTGCAATAGGTGAGTCGTTCCGACGCATCGAACAACGTCACCGCCACGCGCAGGCAATCGAGCGCCCGCAGCACATCCGGCGACAAATCCAATTCGCTCTGGATCGCGCTTTGTGCGCGTGCCACCGAAATCACCCCAGAAACCCCAGCTTTTGTTGGGCGCAGTCTGGCAAAAGGGGCTTGCTGATTCCTTGCGCCAATAGGTGAGCGGCCGGAATCACGCCATCATTGTTAAGAAGCGATAAACGGTTCCCCGCCACAAGCGTTGCAAATTAACGAACGAAGTTCGGGAGCGTTCAAGTTTCATTAAGCTTGACGATCCAGATTGTGCACGGGGATTCGCGCGAGAACAGAGCCCGAGGTTAATGGCCGTAACTGAAACGATCGAAACGATGGAGGGAGCGGAGGCCGCTGCCCAGCGCCGTCGGTTCATGGTCGTCCAGGCGGCCAAGGCCGGTGTGGGCGTTCTGCTGGCGGCCGGGTTTGTCGCCATCATTGGCCAACCAGACCCCGCCGAATGGATCGCCATCGGCGGATTGCTGCTCCCGGCCGTCGTGGCATTGCTTGGCTTTACGCCGCTCAGCCTCGGTGCGCTGGAATCCATTTCGCTTTCGAGCTTTGCCGCGCTGATCGGCTATCTCGTCGCCATCACCGGCGGCATGGCATCGCCGCTGCTGGTGTGGTTCGCGCTCGTGCCGGCGGAAGCCGCACTGGCGGGTGGACGCCGCACCGTTTGGGAAGCCGGCGCCGCCGCGGCTGTCGCGCTCATGATGGTCGCGCTGTTGCAGGCGCTGGGCGAACTTCCCGCATCGCGCCTGCTGGCGCCGGGTTGGGGCTTCTATGCGATCTCCATTCTGGCCGCGGTGGTGCAGTCGGCGCTGATCGCCATCGCCACGCAGGACCGCCAGCGTGCTGCCGATCATGCCGCTGCCGAAGGCGCCGCGATGTATCGCTTCCTCGCGGACAACGCGATGGACCTCATCACGCGCCACACCGCCGACGGCCGCATCCGCTTCGCCAGCCCCGCAGCGCAAACCATTCTGGGCCGCGCGCCCGATCAGCTGCTGGGCCTCGCGCCGTCCGTTCTGGTCCATGCCGATGATCTGAAGGTCATGCAGGCCGCGTTTGTCGAGGCGAGCTATTTCGGCCGCGCCGCCGCCGCCGAGGTTCGCCTCAAGCGCGCCGACGGCACCTATGTTTGGACCGAAATGCGCTGCCGCCCGGCGGCGCCGGTAGACGGCGCCGCGGCCGACATCGTGGCCGTTACGCGCGATATCTCCGAGCGCAAGGCGCATGAGCGCGAACTGATCGACGCGCGCGATGCGGCAGAAGACGCAAACCGCGCGAAGTCGCACTTCCTTGCCAATATGAGCCATGAGCTGCGCACGCCGCTCAACGCCGTCATCGGCTTCTCCGAAGTGATGACGCACGAGATGTTCGGCCCCGTCGGTTCGCCGCGCTATCTCGAATATGCGCGTCTCATCAACGAGAGCGGCAGCCATCTTCTGGCGCTGATCAACGGCATTCTCGACATGTCCAAGATCGAGGCCGGCAAGTTCGATCTCACCGAAGAAGCATTTGATCTGGTCGAAGTCGCCGATCAGGCTGGGCAGTTCGTCAAGCTGCAGGCCGACCGCAAGGGCGTGGTGCTGAAACTCGGCATCGCGGCGGACGCACACACCATCTTCGCCGACAAACGCGCGGTGAAGCAGATCGTCATGAACCTGCTCAGCAACGGCGTGAAGTTCACGCCGCGCGGCGGCGAAGTGCGCGTGCTCGCCATGCGCCGCGCCAACGGCATCGAGATCGCCGTCAGCGACACCGGCATGGGCATTTCGCCGGAGGATGTGAAACGTCTTGGCCGGCCCTTCGAGCAGGTGGAAGGCGCGCACACCCGCACGCAGGAAGGCACCGGCCTTGGCCTGGCGCTGGTGAAAGCCATCAGTGCGATGCATGGCGGTGAAGCGAAGATCGAATCCAAGCTGGGCGAGGGCACGACGGTGCGTGTGTTCCTCCCCTATGCCGCGCTCAGCGCCAGCGGTGAGCGTATCGCCACGGCGCCTGTGCGCCTTGACGTCGAAGCCCGCGCTCGCAACGCTGCGGCGTGACCGAGCCCCGCCTCAAAGCCGGAATATTCGTCAGAGCGCTCATCCGCCGCGCGGAGGTGGCGGGGGCGCAGGCCTATGTCTTGCGCAAAGGCGTGGAGGAAGCGGGTGCGATCTTCCTGAAGGTTTCCAAGCTCGACGGCACCACGACAGTGCTGTCGCAGGCGCGGCGCGGCGAGGGCGAGCTTGTCTGGGTGAAACCGCTCGGCGATGCGGTAGACGAGGAGAAAGCCGCCGCCTGGTTCGAGAAGCAGATCAAGTTTGATCCCGACCTCTGGATCGTGGAGATCGAAGATCGCGAAGGCCGGGCTTTCGTGGACGAGCCGGTGGTGTAATCCGGGCCGTTATTTTCCCCTCAATGACACGGCCAGAGGGAGTCGCCTGCGGCCCAGACGGATGTCTCGGTGTCCTGATCGTTCAGTTCGGGGTGCTCGTGAAGCCATCCCAGGATTTTCCGGGTCAGTTCCGGCGTGTCGATGCCATCGGGCGATGGGCAATGGCCTTTCGCGCTGTCGTTCAGCCCTTGGGTTCCGGCATAAACCGCCATGTTGTCGCCCACGATTTCGCTCGCGCATTTGGCGTAGTGATGCTTGTCTTCGCAGAAGACGAGGAATGGCCCGATCGTGTCCGGCGTACCCATTGACGTCATGCCGGTTTTCACTGCCGCCGCGCAATTCCATATGCTTTTCATCGCGGCCTGCATGCCGTCGTGTAGCGGCAGAGCATGGCTTTCCGGGTGCGCTTTCAGCCAATCGAGAACCTGCGCGTTGCCGGCGTCGGTCTCGACGCCCCGGGGAATATCGCACTGGCCGGAATTGCCGCCGAGGTTCGTCGCGATCTCGTCGACCACAAGACTGGTCATGCAGTCCTGGTGATGCTTGACGCAGAAGTTGAGGAAAGGCCCGACACGATCTGGCGCCTTGGCCGCACTCATCGCTTGCGGCGCGAAAAGCAACGCTGCGAGAACGGCCATGCATATTGCGGTAATTTTCATGATCCACCCCCCGATGGTTGGCTGGGAGCCTACCGTCAAATCCGCCCAACGTCTAAAAAGCCCGATTGCGTGGGTCTTTGCGCCCTGCTACTCCCCGCCGCCATGTCCCAGACCCCTGCCAGCGAAGCCGCCCGGCGCCGCACTTTCGCGATCATTTCGCATCCGGACGCCGGCAAAACCACGCTGACCGAGCACCTTCTACTGCTCGGCGGCGCGATCCGGGCTGCGGGCGCGGTGAAGGCGCGCGGCGAGGCGCGGCGCGCCAAGTCCGACTGGATGAAGATCGAGCAGGAGCGCGGCATCTCCGTCACCAGCGCGGTGATGACGTTCGAATATGGCGGCGCGGTGTTCAACCTGCTCGACACGCCGGGCCACGAAGATTTCTCCGAAGACACCTATCGCACGCTCACCGCCGCCGACAGCGCGGTCATGGTGATCGATGCGGCGAAAGGCATCGAGGCGCAAACGCGCAAGCTGTTTGAAGTATGCCGGTTGCGCGACATCCCGATCATGACATTCATCAACAAGATGGACCGCGAAGCCCGCGATCCGCTGGAACTGCTGGACGAGATCGCCGATCAGCTGCAACTGGAATGCGCGCCCGTGAATTGGCCAGCGGGCATGGGGCAGAACTTCAAAGGTACGTACGACCTCTATGCCGACGATTTCTCCGTCTTTGGGAAGGACGAGCGTATTGGCGCCAACGCCATGCTGGCGATGCTGCCCGACGACATTCGCGGCAAGTTCGAGGAAGAGGTGGAACTGGCGCGCGCGGGACTGCCGCGTTTCGAGGCCGCCAGCTATCACGAAGGCCATCTCACACCGGTCTATTTCGGATCGGCGCTGAAGAATTTCGGCGTGAAAGATCTCATCAAGGGGCTTGCCGAGAACGCGCCGCCGCCGCGCGCGCAAACGGCGAAGGGCAAGGAGATCAAACCGTCGGACAACGAAGTCACCGGCTTCGTGTTCAAGGTCCAGGCAAATATGGACCCGAACCATCGCGACCGCGTGGCCTTCCTGCGGCTGGCCTCGGGCAAATTCCGCCGCGGCATGAAGCTGAAGCAATCGGGCACCGGCAAGTCCATCGGCATCCACAATCCCATCCTGTTCTTCGCGCAGGAGCGCGAGACGGTGGATGAGGCATGGCCCGGCGACATCATCGGCATTCCCAATCACGGCGTACTGCGCGTGGGCGATACGCTGAGCGAAAGCGGCGACGTCGTGTTCACCGGCATCCCGAACTTCGCGCCGGAGATCCTGCGCCGTGTGCGCCTCGCCGATCCGATGAAGCAGAAGCATCTCACGCGCGCTCTAGAGAGTCTGGCGGAAGAGGGCGTGACGCAGGTGTTCAAGCCCATGCTCGGCGCGCAATGGATTGTCGGCGTTGTGGGGCAGTTGCAGCTTGAGGTGCTGAAGTCGCGCCTCAACGCAGAATACGATCTGGACGTCGATCTGGAAGCTTCGCCCTACGACACCGCGCGTTGGGTGACCGGCGACGAGGCCGAGTTGGACAAGCTCATCACCACCTACCGCAACCAGATGGCGACGGATCGCGACGGCGCGCCGGTTTTCCTCGCAAAGTCATCCTGGGAGCTGGGCTATGTGTCCGACAAGCTGACCAAGCTCAAATTCGCGAAAACCCGCGAACGCCACGACGTTCACGCGGAATGATGTTCCTCCCCTGCGAAGCGGGGGAGGTGCTGAGTGAGCGCTTGCGAACGAAGCGGAGGGGGCAATTGTCCTAACTGCGCCATCCCCTCCGAATCCCCTTCCGACGCTTCGCGTCTCCTCCCCCGTAAACGGGGGAGGAGAATTCACTGGTGCGTTATCGGCGGCGGCAGGATCATGCCTTCGTAAAGATAAAGCGATGGCCGTCCTGGTGAACCCGGTTTGATCCGGGTGAGGCTATGTGGTGACAGCGAAACCTTTTTCGGCGGCGCGAATCGTGTGTTGGGGATCGCCGCGATGGCTTCCGCGAAGGGCCGCCCGTTCTCTTCGATCAATCGCGCGGTCGCATAGGTTACGGAATTGTCCAGCGTCGGCAGCGGAATGACCACCAAATCGTCTTCAGGCATATTCGGCTCGCATCAAGGCTCCGGCGCGGAGCCTAACATGCTCAGGCGGCGCGGTGCATGCGCCAGAATTCGAGCAGACGTTCCGCACCGGTGAGTGGCACCGAGTCGAAGCTGGAAAGTCTTTCGCGCGTATCCGCTGCGCCGCTCGCGGTTTCGGTGATGAGGGCAAGGGCGGAGAAGGTGGCGCGGGTCAGATGCGCGCCCTTGCAGGCGATGGCGAGCGCGCGGCCAGAATGGTCGTGCAGGATGCGCTCGGCGGTTGCCGGTTCGATGCCCAGCATCCTTGCGAAGGAAGCGGTGAACTCGCCATTGGCGGTGTTGCGCGCAGCCGAAACGATGGCCTTTTCATCGGCGCCGGGAATTTGCGGCTGCGTGCCGTCTTCCAGCAGCGCATTGCGCAGCACGATGGCGTCCTGGGTTTCGGCAGGGGCGTCGAAATAGAATTCGTTGAGCAGCGGCAGCGGTGTTTCTTCGCGCGCGCCCAACTTTTCGGCCAGCGCGCGGCGCGTGTCCGCGTCGATCATGCGCACGATCTTTTCCAGGAGCGCCTCGAACGGCTCGCGCATGGGCGCCGGGTAATGCGCCGGCCAGTCGAGCAACAGATCGCACAACTCCACCGCGAGCATGCGGCGGTTCTCCGGCGCGTTGGTCGTCGCCAGTTCGATGAGGTGCGTGAGGCGTTGCTTGGCTTCGGTCATCGGGCGCCGATTCAACGCCCAAGCCGTTAAGGTTTGGTTGGGGAACCCCAACTGAACCCATGTCAGTTCCCGGCAATCACCCAATTATCGGGGAAAAAGCCGTTGAAATTCGTGCGCACGGCCACCGAATAGGCGCCGATGGACTCGAACACGATGAAGTCGCCGGGGCCGATATCCTCCGGCAACGACAATGGGCGCGGCAGAACATCGAGGCTGTCGCAGGTCGGGCCATAGATGCGGAACGCCTTGTGGCCCTGCGGTTTCTCCGAAACCTTGCCCTTGGCATCGAGGCTGATCACGCGGTGGAAATAATCCGCGTTCCAGCCCGGCAAGGTGAGTTCGTCAAAGCTGCCGTAAACGCCGTCGTTCAGATAAAGCGAGTCGCCCTTGCGCAGGATCACCTGCGTCACGAGCGACATGCCTTCCGCGATCAGCGCGCGGCCCGGTTCGCAGATTACCGGGATCGGCTTTGGCATTGTCGCCAGCGCTTCCTTGATGGAATCGAAATACCAGTGATAGGGCGGCACGTCGTTGTTGTTGTAAGGGCCGGGGAACCCGCCGCCGACATCCAGCGCCGCGATCTCGACGCCGGCCTTTTCCGCCGTGCGGCGCGCCATCTCCACCGCCTGTGCATAGGAGAAGGGCGACAGGCATTGCGAACCGACATGGAAGGTGATGCAAGGCTGTGCGCCGCTGTCTTTCACCCGTCTCAAAAGCTTCGACGCCTCTTCCGGCGTGCAGCCGAACTTGCTGGACAGTTCCAGCAGTGCGCCGCCCAGCGGCGTGGCGATGCGCACGAAGATGCGGAGCTTCCTGGAATTCTTGGTTTCGGCAAGAAGCTTGTCGAGCTCGTAGTCGCAATCGACCACATAGTCGGTCACGCCGTATTTCTCGAATGCGATCTTCGCCGTGCCCGGCGCGCGAACCGGCGCCATGAAGTGGCAGATCGCGTCCGGGAAGCGGTCCTTCACCAGTTCGATTTCCGGCAGCGAGGCGGTGTCGAAATGACGGATGCCGCTGGCCCACACCTGATCCAGCACATGGGGGTGCGGATTGGCTTTGATCGCGTACAGCGTATCGCCCGGGAAGTTGTCGAGGAAACGCTTTGCCGCTTCGCCGAACTTTGACGGATGGATGACGTAAAGCGGTTCACCCGGCTTCGTCTTCTCGATCGCCTGTTCGATATTCGCAAAGCGCGGGATTTCCGCGGACCGCACGTTCATATGAGCGCGCCTCAAAGCAGCGATGCGCTCTTAGGGCCGTGGGGGGTGGGGGTCAAGGGCGCTCAGCGCGCACGCAGATCGCGGATGGTTTTCTTGCCGTCGGCGCTCGGCTGATAAACGTTTGTTATCTCGGTGAGCGCGCGCTGGAACTGCTCCAGCGAAAAGCCCTCCGCCACGTTCCAGGCATCGAAGCCGACGCGCTTCATGTAGTTGATCTGGTCGTAGAGGAAATGACCGGTGCCGCGAATCTCGCCGGTGAAATGCAGCCGCTCGCGCAGCATCCGCGCCCAGGAAAAAGCCCGCCCGTCACGGAAGACCGGAAATTCCAGAACGATGACGGAAAAGCGCTGAACGTCTTCGCCCAGAAGCTGGGGGTTTTCGGACGATTTGAGCTGAACGCTCAAAGGCGCGTTGCGGGTGAGCAGCGTGTCACGCTCTTTCTGGAATCTTGCCAGCGAGACAATGGCGGCACCGTCGGGCAGCGCCGCATCGTCGGCAACCATCACAAAAGCATCGTGGACAAATGCGCCGTCCTTAATGAGCGGCATACATCTGCTCCAGATAAGCCATGTTCTTGAAGGGCTCCATGCCGACGCGGCGATAGGTGTCGAGGAAGCGCTCGTCCTTTTCGCGCAGCTTGAGATAGGCATCGATCACGCGTTCGACCGCCGGTCCGATGTCATGCGCGGTGAAGCCGGGGCCCATGATGTCGCCAATGCTGGCGTCTTCCGCGCCGGAGCCGCCAAGCTGGAGCTGATAGTATTCGACGCCCTTTTTGTCGACGCCGAGGATGCCGATATGGCCGGCATGGTGGTGGCCGCAAGCGTTGATGCAGCCGGAGATCTTGATCTTGAGTTCGCCGATATCGTGCTGGCGGTCCAGGTTTTCAAAGCGTTTGGCGATGTCCTGCGCGATGGGAATGGAGCGCGCATTCGCCAGGTCGCAATAGTCGAGACCGGGGCAGGCGATGATGTCTGTCACCAACCCCGCATTCGGTGTCGCCAGATGCAGCGCCTTCAGCCTCTTGTAGATCGCGGGCAGGTCTTTCTTGCGCACATGCGGCAGAACGAGGTTCTGTTCGTGGCTCACGCGGATTTCCGCCATGCCGTATTCATCCAGCAGGTCCGCGAGCGCTTCCATCTGCTCGGCCGTGGCGTCGCCGGGCACGCCGCCGACGGGCTTCAATGAAATGGTTGCGATGGCATAGCCGGGCTGGCGATGCCTGCTGACATTTTGCGCGTACCAGGTCTTGAAAGTGGGATCGAGCGATGTCGGCTCATCATCGGACAGCGTCTCAAACGCGGGCGGCGCGAAATAGGCGGCGATGCGGTCCAGTTCTTCCTGTGGAAGCTGCAGCGTGCCATTTGCCTTGATCTCGGCGAATTCCCGATCCACGCGCTTGCGCATTTCCTCCACGCCGATGGCGTTGACGAGGATTTTGATGCGCTGCTTGTGGATGTTGTCGCGGCGGCTGTCCTGGTTGTAAACGCGCAAGACAGCTTCGAGATAGGCGAGAATATCCTCGCGCTCCACGAATTCGCTCATCACCTGCGCGATATAGGGTGTGCGGCCCATGCCGCCGCCGGCATAGACCTTGTAGCCGACACGGCCCTCGGCGTTCTTCACGACCTGCACGGCCATGTCGTGGAACAGGAGCGCGGCGCGGTCCTTCTCCGTGGCGCCGACCGCGATCTTGAACTTGCGCGCGAGGAAAACGAACTCCGGATGCAGGCTCGACCATTGGCGAATGATCTCGGACAGCGGACGCGGGTCTTCGATTTCCTCATCGGTCGCGCCGGCGAACTGGTCGGCGGTGACGTTGCGGATGCAATTGCCGCTGGTCTGGATGCAATGCATTTCGACTTCGGCCAGATGCGCGAGAATATCGGGCACATCCACCAGCTTGATCCAGTTGAACTGCATGTTGGTGCGCGTGGTGAAGTGGCCGTAGCCCTTGTCGTATTTGCGCGCGATGAAGGCGAGCTTGCGCAGCTGGCGCGACGCCAGCGTACCGTAGGGCACCGCAATGCGCAGCATGTAGGCGTGCAGTTGCAAATAGAGTCCGTTCATCAGCCGGAGCGGCTTGAACTCATCTTCGGTCAGCTCGCCGGCGAGGCGGCGCTCCACCTGATAGCGAAATTGGGTGACGCGTTCGCGAACGAACTGCGCGTCGAACTCGTCATATCGATACATCGAACGAGTCCATGGCTTGCTTACCGAGATCGCGGCGGATGGACGGGCCTTCGCTGCGCACGATCTCGCGTTCCTCGATGGCGCGCAGGCGGCCGCCTTCCTCACGCACGCCGAAAAGATAGGGGTTCACCACCACGCGGTCTTTGACGAAAGCCTGTGCCGCAGCGAGGGCAGCGTCGGCATCCGCCTTGGCGTTGAAGACGTCCGCGTCCCGGAAATGGTCCACCCACGCGCCCTTCTGCCAATAGACGACGTCACCGTCGCGCAGGCGGTTGGCGGTCAGGACTTGCAGGGCGGGGGTCGCGGCCATGATGGGAAAGTCGCAAGTCCGGCCTCTGAATTCAATAGATCACATGCCAGATGTGTAAATTTGTCATAATTACGGAAGAGGAGTGTGAAATCACTCTTGCCGAGAAATCGCGCTTTCGTGCCAGCGATGGAGCAGGGCCCATTCCAGTGCCGAAAGCAGGAAGAAGATCGCCACGCCCATGACCGAGAGGATGGCCAACGCGGCGAACATCGTCTCGATGTGCAGGCGGTTGCCGGCCTCGGTGATGGTCCAGCCGAGGCCTGTGGCGGTACCGGTGCCCGCTGCGAACTCCGCCACCACCGCGCCGATCAGTGCGAGGCCGCCGGAGATTTTCATCGCGCCCAGCAGATAAGGCAGCGCGCCGGGCAATTGCAGCTTCCACAATATCTGCCAGCGCGAGGCGCCATAGAGGCGAAAGAGGTCGATCAGATTGCGGTCCGCCGAGCGCAAACCGAGCGTGGTGTTCGACAGGATCGGGAAGAACGCCACGATCCAGGCGAGGATGAGCAGCGCGCTGTCGATATGCTCATACCCGACCCAGATGATGATGAGCGGCGCCAGCGCGACGATCGGCGTGACCTGCAGGATCACCGCATAAGGATAAAGCGCCAACTCCACGATGCGGCTCTGCGCGAAGAGGACGGCGAGCGCCACGCCCGTGACGAGCGCCAGCACGAAAGCCTCGATCACGATGCGGAACGTCGTCCATGTCGCGGCAGCAAGTTGCGCGTGATCGTCCACGAAGGATTGCGCGATGGCGGATGGCGCGGGCAGCACGAACCGCGGCACCTGATAATGCGCCACCGCCCATTCCCACACGCCAAGCACCGCGATGCCGAGCGCGACGGGAAAGGCATAAGTGAGCCAGTTCCTCATGCCGCCATCGCATTGCCGAGCGCGGCGGAGATTTTGCCGGCGGCGTCGATAAATTGCGAGGTGAGGCGATATCCGGCGCTGCGTTCGGTGGGCTGTGCAATCGCGATATCCGCCGTCACGCGGCCGGGCCGCGGCGTCATCACCACCACGCGGTCGGAGAGATAGGCGCTCTCATAAACGGAATGTGTGACAAAGATCACGGTAATGCCGTCTTCGCGCGCCAGTTTGAGCAGATCATCATTCAGCGATTGCCGCGTGAGCTCATCCAGCGCCGCGAAGGGTTCATCCATCAACAGCAGCTTGGGCTCCGCCGCAATGGCGCGGGCGATGGAAACGCGCATCTTCATCCCGCCGGACAGTTCGCGCGGATAGGCTTTCTCAAATTCGCCAAGGCCCACACGCGTCAGCGCTTGCCGACTCCGCACCTCGGCGTCTCCACGTGCGATACCCTTCAATTCCAGCGGCAGCCGCGCATTGTCGAGCGCTGTGCGCCAAGGCATCAGGGTCGGCTCCTGAAAGACAAAGCCGATCTCCGGCTTGCCGCCCGGCCATGTCACGCTGCCAGTCGTGGGCGCGATCAGATCCGCGAGGATGCGCAGCGCCGTGGACTTGCCACAGCCACTTGGTCCCACCAGCGACAAGAACTCACCCGCGCGCACATCCAGATCCAGCGCTGCAATCGCCTGTGTGCCGGAATCGAAAGTCTTGGAGACGCCGCGAAGCGAGATGAGGGCCATTATTTCTTCGGAAGGAAATTTAGAGTATAGCCTTTGCGATAATCCAGCGACTTTGGATAGAGGCCTTCGCCCGCCATCGTGTCGAAGAACGTCTTCCAGCGCGCATCCGTCATTTCGCCGATACCGCTCGATGCATCGGTGATCTTGTAGCTCTTCAGCTTGCCGATCGCTTGCGCAATCAACCCATCCGTCATCTCCGTATTGTCTTTCTTGATGAGTGCATTCGCCGGCGCAGGATTACCATAGAGATAGGCTTTCCATCCCGCGGCCGTCGCATTCACGAAGGCCTGCACGGCCTTGGGATTGGTGTCGATCCACTTTTGCGGCACCAGCACCATATTCGCGTAACCGGGATAGCCATTATCCGCGAGCAGGAAGACCTGCGGTTTGAATCCGCCTTCCTTCTCCACGGTGTAAGGTTCGCTCGTCAGATAACCTTCCTGGATCGCTTTCGGATCGACGAGGAAGGGCGCGAGGTTGAAGGTGTATTTGCGGATCTGGCTGTCGCTGAATCCGTACTTCGCCTTCAACCACGGCCAGAACGCGACCGTCGAAGCATCGGCGATCATGATCGGCTTGCCCTTCATCTGCGCCAGTGATTTCACGTCATTGCGCGGATGGGTGATGAGCACCTGCGGGTCTTTCTGGAATATCGCCATCACCGCGCGCACGGGCACGCCCTCGCGCACCATGTTGAGCGGAATGAATCCGTTCGATCCTATGCCGAAATCCGCCGCGCCACCGGCCAGAAGCTGGGGCACATTCACCGAAGGCCCGCCTTCCAGGATCTTCACCTCCAGGCCGGCCCTGGCATAAAGCCCCAACGCCTGCGCCTCGTAGAAGCCGCCATGCTCGGCTTGCGCCTTCCAGTCAGTGACGAAGGTGATGTGGGTAGGCGCCGCTTGCGCTGTGCCGGCCGGCATTAGCGCCATGGCCGCAAATGCCGCAAAAATCTGCCCCTTCATTGCCCGCGAGTCCTTTGCTTCTGTTCCGATTAACCGTTTTCTAACCAGTTTTTTCAGTGTGCCGGAACGCTGAGCCTTTGACTACCATTTGAGTCGTATGATCGCCCTCGCACCACGCCCGCGAGCGCTTCGTATCCTTTGTGTCGAAGAGGATGATTTGGAGCGCAGATTGCTGCAAGCCTGCATGGACGCGGTGCAGGCAGAGGTGATCTTTTCGCGCGATGCGGCGGATGCCGTGCGCTATTTCCGCGAGCATCCGGTGGACATGGTCTTCATCGATATCGATCGCCACTCGCCGGGCGAGCTGGGCGGCTTCCGCCGGATGCGTGCGACGCCAGGCCGGGGCAAGACCGTGCCGATCCTCGCCGTCACCGACAATGACTGCCGCTGGAGCGAGAAGGATTATCGCGATGCCGGCTTCGCAGGACTGTTTCTGAAACCCATCGAACCATCCCGCCTGTTCCAGACGATTGACGACGTATTGTACGAGGCGCATCAGCCGCCGCTGCTTGCCTCCACGCGGCAGATGCCCACGATGCCCCACGTCGCCTGATATCTGCATCATCGCAAAGATGTGACTTGTGAAATGCAGGTCAGGCCCGGACAGTCTTCGCATCCGGGAGGGACGGGGGCATGCGCAAGAGCACTCTTATTCTGACTGCGGTTTTGTCGTCCTTGACGTTGGCATCCGCCGCGCGGGCGGCGGACTATGCGGCGATGGCGCCGCTCGATCAGTACCTGATGGACCGGAGCGCTGAGATCGCGCTGGCGAAAAGCGCGGCCCCCGCTGCCGTCTCCGACAAGGCAACCATTCTTGTTCTCACGCATCGCGGTTACGAGACGGCGGTCAAAGGCAGCAATGGCTTTGTCTGCGCCGTCGAACGCTCGTGGATGGCGCAATATGAATTCCCGCAATTCTGGAACCCGCATATGCGTGGGCCGCTTTGCTATAATCCCCTGGCCGTGCGCGATATCCTGCCCTACACGATCCGGCGCACGGCGCTGGTGCTGTCGGGAACGCACGACAAGGCCGCGCTCGATGCCGCAATCAAGGCCGACATGGCGAAACATGCTCTGCCAAAGCTTGAACCCGGCGCGCTGACCTACATGATGTCGAAGCAGCAATTTCTGAACGATGACGCGCACAACTGGGTGCCGCATCTGATGTTCTATTTCCCCCGCGCGGAAGGCGCGACATGGGGCGCCGATCTTCCGGGCGCGCCGCCCATGCTCAATCCACAGTTTCAGAAATCCGCGGAGGCCATCAGCGTTCTCATGGTGCCGGTGACGCATTGGTCCGACGGCTCGCCCGCGCCCATGCACCACTGAGTTTTATTTTGCGATGGCGCAACTCGCCTGACGGCGCACAGTGTCGATCTTCGCGAATTGCTTGTCGTCATTCACCAGCGTGCGGAAGAGAACGAGCCCGCGCACCGTCGGCGCGCGGATGACGAGGCGTCCGGCGATATGCATCGGCTCGGTGCCTTTTCGCGGCGGCAGGATGATGAGTTCCAGCGGCTGGCCGCCGATCTGCCGGTCGTTCAGGGCAAAGAAATTGTTGGTGTTGTTGTCGAACGCCGACACAGACCAATAGGTGCCGGGCGGCACGGGCGCCTTCACTTCCAGCGACCCATTGCTGAGATCGAAGGGGCAGACGGAATAGAGCAGGTCAGGGCTGGGCCGCACGACGCCGCGCGCATGTTCGTCTACGCGCTTCTGGTGATGGATGGTGTTTACCGCGCCCATCTTGCTCAGGGCCCTGTGCATGACGGCATGCGGCAGAATCCAAACGCTCGCCAGATGCACGGCAACGGCGACGACGATTGTGGCTGCAATCCAGCCGGTCCATTCCCGCGCGCTCATGAGCAGGACACCTTCTTGATCGACGGCAGCGCGGCATGCGCGGGATCGGCCGCGACGGATGCCGCCGGATTGTAAAGCCGCAGGGTCAGATTGAACGGCCCGTTCTGCAGCGCGATCCAGTCTTTCGAGAAATGCTTCTGCGATACCGTGGCGACGAATTCGCCGGCGGCATTGCGCGTCACCGAATTTTTGGAGACGGAATAGCGCTTGGCGGCATTGGGGATCAGGTAGTCGTCAGCGGCATAGGCCGTGATGCTCCACCAGCGCGCGGGCGGATCGCGGCCCGCCACTATATAGGTGCAAGTGCCATCCAGCGTATTGCCGTCACTGTCGCGGTCGGTGGAGTAGTAGATCGTTTCGCTGCGGTTGAGCGCCAGCAAGCCATGCACGGCGACGGAGGCGCGCGTGCGCATATCGCCGCCGGAACTGCCGATGAGAAGATTGGTTTTCCACGGCCCGTCGGTGACGCCGCCGGGCATGGTGCCGCGAATGACGAAAAGCGACGTCGCACCGAGGCCGAGCACGGTCCCGATCACCAGAACGGCCAGCACTTTCAACGCCGTCTTCATGTCTCGCCTCCGCGAATGACCACGCCATCCTTCATGACCAATCTCACCTTGGCAATCGTCGATATGTTACGGCTTGTATCGCCCTCGACCGCAACGAGATCGGCCAGATAGCCCTCGCGGATATGTCCCAAATCATCGCGGCGGATGATCTTCGCGCTGACGGATGTGGCTGCCTCCAGCGCTTCGCGGGGTGACATGCCCAGCTTTACCATCCACTCCAGTTCGCGATAGCTCTCACCATGCGGGAACGGGCCGACATCGCTGCCGCAGCCGATGGCGACGCCCTCTTCACGGGCGAGGCGGAACGCGTTCGCCGCTTCTTCCATGCGCGATGTCGGTGGCCCGCCGCGTGTGTGGCCGAGGAAATATTCGCTGATCGCCTCGGTGACCGTGAGCGTGGGAAGGAAGGCGATGTTCTTCTCCGCCATCCGTTTGAAGGTTTCGCGTGTTCCGGAATAGCCGTGCTCGATCGTATCGACGCCCGCCTCGATGCAGCGGCGCATGGCTTCGTCATTCATAGAATGTGCGGCGACGGGGCGGCCGAGATCGCGCGCGGTGCCCACAATGGCTTTCAGTTCATCCAGCGAGAACGTCGGCACGGTTTCTCCATTCGCGCCCACGCGATAATCGGCATAGAGCTTGATCCAGTCTGCGCCATGCGCCGCCTGATGGCGCACCGCGCGTACACATTCATCGATGCCGCTGGCTTCTTCCGCGCCCTGGTGCAGGCAGCAATCGGGACGGTAGTTCTTGCGCTGCGGCGCGTAGGAGCCGGTGGCGACGATGGCGCGGGTCGTCACGATCAGTCGCGGTCCACGAACGATTCCGCTGTCGATCGCGCGCTTGAGCGATGCATCGGCAAAGCCCGCGCCTTCGGTGCCCAGATCGCGCAGCAGCGTGAAGCCCGCATCCAACGTGTCCTTGGCGTGGCGCACGGCGCGCACGGTGCGCAGCGCCTCGCTCTCTTTCAGGACCTGATCGTCCCAGGCGGTGAGGTTGTAGGGATGCAGGAAGAGGTGGGAGTGCAGATCCATCAAGCCGGGGATCAAAGTCGCGCCAGGAAGATCGACTACGCGCGCATCGTCCTTGATCGCATTGGCGCGATCCACCGCAGCGATCTTGTTGCCGCGCACCAGCACGGCAACGCCTTCGCGCGGTGCATCGAAACCGGACGTCCAAACGCGGGAAGGCTTGAGAAGGAAGGCGGTCACGGCTGTATCCTTTGCCTTATTCTCTCTTCCGGCGCGCGAAAAGTCACTCTGTCGCGAAGCGCACTTCCAGAAGATCGATCTCGCCCGTCAGCTTGCGCGCCGTTTCCTCGGAAAGCCGGTGCGCGCGCGCGAGGCGATAGATTTCGTTACGCTCGGCGCGCAGGGCCGACAGGCGAAGGCGCCGTTCGATGTCTTCCAGCTTGCGCGCATGCACGCCATCGTCTCCGGTCTTGGACCAGCCCACGATGCGCTGCCGGTAAATCTCCACAATGCGCGCGCCAGCTTCGGGATAAAGATCGTTGATCTTGGCGGCGGCTGTATCCCGCAACGCATGTTCAACCGCCTCAATGGCGGCTTTCGCGGCGGCGACACGCGCACGGTCTTCTTCTGCCTGCTGCGAAGGCTCCGGCGGCAGTTCCAGGTTCTTCAGGAGCGGCGGAAGCCCGATGCTGGCAGACACCAGCGAGACGATGATGACGCCCGCTGCCAGAAACACAGCAAGCTCGCGCGCCGGAAATGGTCCACCGTCCGGCATGATCAGCGGCAGCGTCAACACGCCCGCCAGGGTGATCGCGCCGCGCACACCCGCCAGCGATGCCGCCATGATGAGCCGCCAGCTCGGAATATAGGGTTTCTCGCCGCGCCGCGTGGTGCGTGCCAGCGTGAAGCGCAATGACGTCCACACCCACAGAAATCGCAGCACGGCCAGCGCGGCGGTGATCGCAACCACATAGATCGCCAGCCAGATAACGTCGTGGTGCCCCGTGTCGCGCACCACATGGACGGCGCCCCGGACGATCTGCGGCAATTGCTCGCCGAGCAGCACGAAGATGATGCCGTTGGCGGCGAAGGCCACCGTGTCCCACACCGCGTTGCGGCGCAGGCGTGTCACCGCCAGCGCTTGGCCGCTTTGTTCGGAGTAGCCCATGCTGATGCCGGCGGCGACGGCGGCAAGGATTCCGGAGCAGTGAAATTCCTCCGCCACCAGATAGGCGCCGAAGGGAATGAGCAAGCTGATGAGAATCTGCGCGCCAGGTTCTTCGCCGAACTTCCGAAATACCCAGTTCTTGGCAATCACGGTGATCCACGTCACAGCCCAGCCGATGAAGAGGCCGCCCAGCGCGAGCCAGAGGAAGGTGCCCAGCGCTGCTGTGAGCGAGAACGTGCCGGTCAACACCGCGGCGACGGCGAAGCGCATGCAGACGAGGCCGGATGCGTCGTTGAGCAAGGACTCGCCTTCGAGGATGTGCAGCAGCCGTGCCGGAATGGGAGCGCGTTTGGCGATGGCGGAAACGGCGACCGGATCGGTGGGCGAGAGGATGGCGGCCAGCGCGAAGGCCACAGCGAGCGGCATCGCCGGTATCATCCAGTGAACGAAATAGCCCAGCCCGATGACGGTGAAGACAACGAGGCCAAGCGCCAATTCGAGGATCGTCGCCCGGTCGCGCAGCAAGCGCTCCTTGGGAATGCGCCAGCCGTCGAGGAACAGAAGCGGCGGCAAGAACAACAGGAAGAAGATTTCTGGTTGGAGTTCGACGCCGAAATTTCCGAAGGCGCTGATGACGGCACCGAGTGCGATCTGGACCAGTGGCAGGGGCAGCGGCAGGCGCGAGATGCGCGCCAGCGCGCCGCTGATGACGACGGCGACAAGCAACAGCAGGACAATCGCGGTGGTTTCCAAGCCCTCGTCTTTCGAAGTGGCAGCGGCGGAAACTAAAACAAAACGGCCGCCGGTGTCTCTCCGGCGGCCGTTGTTACTTTCAGGACAGCCTGCTCAGGCTGCCTTGCCGGCGTAGCCGAGCACGGCCTTCACTTCGAGGAATTCCTCGAAGCCGAACTCGCCCCACTCGCGGCCCGTGCCGGACTGCTTGTAGCCGCCGAACGGCGCGTTCATTTCGCCGCCCGCACCGTTGATGTGCACATTGCCGGCGCGGATCTGCGACGCCACCTTGCGGGCGTGGTCGATATCGCCCGACTGCACATAGCCGGAGAGGCCATACGGCGTATCGTTCGCCATCTTGATGGCGTCGGCTTCGCTTTCATACGGCAGGATCGCGAGCACCGGCCCGAAGATTTCCTCGCGCGCGATGGTCATATCGTTGGTGACGTTCGCGAAGATCGTGGGCCGCACATAATAGCCGCGGTTCAGGCCTTCCGGACGGCCGAGACCGCCGGTGACGAGGGTGGCGCCTTCGTCGATACCCTTCTTGATGAGGCCCTGGATCTTGTTGAACTGCACATCGCTGACCACCGGGCCCATCGTCGTGCCTTCGGCGAAGGGATCGCCGACCTTCACGCTTTCGGCCGCGGACTTTGCGATCTGCGCGGCCTGGTCGTGCTTGGCCTTCGGCACGAACATGCGCGACGGCGCGTTGCAGGACTGGCCGGTGTTCTGCATCATATGCATCACGCCGCGCGTAACAGCCTTCTGCAGGTCGGCGTCGTCCAGAACGATGTTCGGCGACTTGCCGCCCAGCTCCTGCGCGACGCGCTTGACGGTGTCGGCGGAAGCCTTCGCCACCGCGATGCCGGCGCGCGTGGAGCCGGTGAACGACATCATGTCGATGCCCGGATGCGAGGACATCGCTTCTCCGACGGACGGGCCGTCGCCATTGATGAGGTTGAATACGCCCGGCGGCACGCCCGCCTCGTCGAGAACTTCCGTCCAGATGATCGCATCCATCGGCGCAATTTCCGACGGCTTCAGGATCATGGTGCAACCGGCGGCGAGCGCGGGCACGACCTTGCAGGCGATCTGGTTGATCGGCCAGTTCCACGGCGTGATCATGCCGACGACGCCAATCGGCTCGCGGCGGATCGCGTAAGAACCCTTCACCTGCTCGAACTGATATTCCTTCAGGATCTTGATGCCCTGCTGCAGATGGCCCAGGCCGATCGCGGCTTGCGCATTCTGCGAGAGCGAAAGCGGCGCGCCCATCTCCATCGAGATGGCTTTCACGATGTCGCCGTAGCGCTTCTGGTAGACCGCGACGATCTTCTCGAGCAGTGCGACGCGCTCTTCGCGGGTGGTCTGCGAGAAGGTGTCGAATGCCTTGCGTGCGGCAGCGACGGCCTTGTCCACATCGGCCTTGGAGCCCATGCTGATCTTCGCAAACGGCTCTTCATTCGCCGGGTTGATGACATCGAGCGTTTTCGGCGTGACGGGATCGACCCATTTGCCGTCGATATAGAATTTGAGCTTCTCTTCCATTGTTTTCTCCCGTTCGTGTTTGTGGAAATATCGCCGCCGGGGAGTATAGCCGCACCCCACCGCATGCGCGCAAGCGGCCAGAATAAGGACAAATAAGCCATGTCGCTTGCAGGGAAAGCATGCATCGTCACGGGCGGCGCGGGCGCACTGGGGAGCGCCGTTTGCAAGGCCCTTTCGGGTGCAGGCGCGAAGGTGATGGCCATCGACCACGGTGTGCTGCCTGCCGAACAGCCCGGCATCGGCAATATCGATCTTTCCGAAGCGTCAAAGGCCAAGGCGGGCATCGACAAGGCGGCTGCGGAGATGGGCGGGCTCTACGCGCTCATCAACATCGCGGGCGGCTTCCGCTTCGAGAAACTGGCGGATGGCAAGATCGACACCTGGGACTTTCTTTACACCGTGAATCTCAAAACGGCGGTGAATGCTTGTCAGGCGGCGCTGCCGCATCTGCTGAAGAATAGGGGTGGGCGCATCGTGAATATCGGCGCGGCAGCGGTGGCCGCAAAAGCCGGCGCCGGCATGGGCGCTTACACAGCATCGAAAGCGGGCGTGCTCAAGCTCACCGAGGCGCTGGCTGATGAAGTGAAAAACGATGGCATCACGGTGAACGCGATTCTGCCCACCATCATCGACACGGCCGCGAACCGCAAGGACATGCCCAAGGCCGATTTCTCCAAATGGGTGCAGCCGGACGAGATCGCCGCGCTGATCGAATATCTGCTGTCGGAGAAAGCCTCCGCGGTGACCGGCGCGAACATTCCCATCTCCGGGCGCGTGTGATGAGCGACGGCACGCTGCTCGATATTTTCCTGCGCCTCGGCGCGGCGACACTCGCCGGCATGATTCTGGGATTGAACCGCGATCTGCATGGCAAGCCCACCGGCATCCGCACATTGGGCTTGGTGGCGCTGGGTGTCGCCGTCGCCACTGTCGGGGTGCTGCAGACGCCGCAAGCCATCGCACATGAAGATGCTTATAGCCGATTGCTGCAGGGCATCATCCAGGGCGTGCTCACCGGCATCGGCTTTCTCGGCGGCGGCGTGATCCTGCGCAATCCGCGTGCGCATGCGGTTCACAATCTCACGACCGCCGCGACAGTGTGGGTAACGTCCGCCCTCGCCATCGCCTGCGCGGTGGCCAATTGGTATGTGATCGGAATGGGATTGCTCTTCGCGATTGTTCTGCTGGCGATCGGTGATCACGTCGACAAATGGATCACCAGGAACTATGCGCAAAACGAAACGGACCGCCCACCAACGTGAGCGGTCCGTGAATTCAAGTCGCGCCGTGTTTCTAGAATCGCCCCAGCAAAACCAAAATCAGCACGATCACCAGAATGAGGCCGAGGCCGCCCGAAGGATAGTAGCCCCAACCAGAGCTGTACGGCCAAGAGGGCAAAGCGCCCAAAAGCAGAAGAACCAAAATCACGATAAGAATTGTTCCGAGCACGAGGCCCTCCCGTCATCAATACCGGGAGATAACTCCCACACGGGTGGAGGAGTTCCCGTGCCACACCGGGAATCGTATCAGCGGATCGCCCGCCATTTGCGCCCGTCGCCCCTGAGCAATTCGTCCGACGCCGCTGGGCCGGCGCTGCCCGAGGCATAATTCGGGAAGTCTTTCGGCTTCTCCGCGGCCCACGCTTTCAGAACCGGATCGACCACCGCCCATGCCGCTTCCACCTGATCGGCGCGCTGGAAAAGCGTGCCGTCGCCGATGAAGACATCGTAGAGCAATGTTTCGTAGCCGACGGCGGGCGCTTCCTTGAACCAGTCGGCATAGTTGAAATCCATCGTCACGCTTTCCAGCGCCATTTCCGTTCCCGGCTTCTTGGCATTGAAGCGCATCTTGATGCCTTCATGAGGCTGGATCTGGATGATGAGCCAGTTGCAGTCCAGCTGATCGACCGGCGTTTCGCGGAACAACGTGTAGGGCGCATTTTTGAACTGGATGGCGATCTCGGTGTCGCGCTTGCTCATGCGCTTGCCGGTGCGCAGATAGAACGGCACGCCCGCCCAGCGCCAGTTGTCGATGGTGAGACGCAAGGCAACGAAGGTCTCCGTGGCGCTGTCTTTCTTCACGCCTTCTTCGTCGCGATAGGCCTGCACTGTTTTGCCGTCGATCTCGCCGGCGCCATATTGGCCGCGCACTGCGTTTTCCGGCCTGACCGGATGCATGGCCTTGAAAACTTCCGCCTTCTTGCTGCGCACCGCATCCGCCTCGAACGAGACCGGCGGCTCCATCGCCGTCATGGCGACAAGCTGGAAGACGTGGTTCGGCACCATGTCGCGCAGCGCACCCGTGACTTCGTAGAATCCCGCGCGCGTTTCCACGCCCACGGTTTCGGACACCGTGATCTGCACATGATCGATGCGGTCGCGGTTCCAGATCGGCTCGAACAAGCCGTTGGCGAAGCGCAGCGCCATGATGTTCTGCACCGTTTCCTTCCCGAGGAAATGATCGATGCGGTAAACCTGTTCTTCCTTGAGCTGCTTCAGCACACGGGCATTCAGCGCTTTGGCGGATTCCAGATCATGGCCGAACGGCTTTTCGATCACCACGCGCCGCCAGCTCTTGCCGTCTTCCTTTACAAGCCCGGCCTTGCCCAGCGCATCCACCACCGGACCGAAGAAACGGTCGGCGACGGCAAGGTAGAAGAGGGCATTGCCGTCGATCCCGTTGTTCTTGTCGAGCTTGTCCTTGATGTCGGTGTAGGTCTTGTCCTTGGTGAAGTCGCCGGTGATGTAATCCATCGTGCCGGCAAGCGTCTTCCACACCGCTTCGTCGATCTTGTTTTCTTCGGCTTCGCCTTTGCCCTTGGTCAGGCCTTCGAGAAAGTCGCGAAGTTGCTTCTTCCATTGCTCGGCGGTGCAATCATTGTGATCGACGCCGATGAGCGCGAAATTCTTCGGCAACTGACCGGCGTGCGCGAGATTGTAAAGGGCCGGCACGACAAGTCGCTTAGTCAGGTCGCCATGAGCACCGAACAGCACCATGGCGCAATTGGGCGGCGTCTTCGCCTGCGTATTGGTCATGTCTTGGGTTTTTCCGCCATGCCGTGCTCTTCCAGCGCGCCTTCAACATGCCCGCCGAACTGCGCGCGCATGGCGGAAAGTAGCTTGTCGCCGAAACTGTTGTCGATGCGGCTGCGGAAACGTGTAAACAGCGCGGCGGAGAGCACATTCACCGGCACGGCTTCCTCGATGGCGGCGTTGATCGTCCAGCGGCCTTCCCCGGAATCGTCCACATAGCCTTTGAAGGCTTTCAGTTCGGGGTCTTTCGCCAATGCGAGGGCCGAAAGATCGAGTAGCCACGACGCCACCACGCTGCCGCGCCGCCATACCTCGGCAATGTCTGTGAGATTGAGATCGAAACGCTCATTTTCCGGCAACGAGTCATGTGCGCGGCCCTGCAGCACGTCGAAGCCTTCGGCGTAAGCCTGCATCAATCCGTATTCGATGCCGTTGTGGACCATCTTCACGAAATGGCCCGCACCGTTCGGACCGGCGTGGATGTAACCCTGTTCTGCGCGCGGATCGGCGTTGAAGCCTTTCGTGCGCTCGATGGTGCCGAGCCCCGGCGCCAGCGCCTTGAAGATGGGATCGAGGCGATCCACTTCGCTCTTCTCGCCGCCGATCATCATGCAATAGCCGCGCTCGGCCCCCCATACACCGCCGGAGGTGCCGCAATCGATGTAATGAATGCCCTTGGGCTTGAGCAATTTCGCGCGGCGGATATCGTCCTTCCAGAAGGAATTGCCGCCGTCGATGATGGTGTCGCCGTCTTCCAGAATCTCGGCCAGCGCCAGCACCGTTTCTTCCGTCGGATGGCCGGAGGGCAGCATCACCCATATCGCGCGCGGCTTGGTGAGCTTTTTCGCAAAGTCTTCCAGCGAGGCGGCAGGCGTCGCCTTGTCCTTCACCAGCGCATCGATGGCTTTCTGGTCGCGATCGTAGACAACGACCTCATGCCCATGCGCGATGAGCCGCCGGGAGATATTGCCGCCCATGCGGCCCAGTCCGATCATGCCAAGCTGCATCAGGAGAGCGCCTCTTCAAAAGCGTGCGCGAGCGCGGACAGGCCCGCATCGGTATTGTCCATGTGCAGCCGCAGCGCGCGGCGCTTGCGCTCGGTGAGCACCGCGAAATCGCCGATCGCCTGCGCCTTCTCCACAATGCCGAACGTCGCCTTGCGGCCGGGGATGTCGCGATCCGCCTTGTGGTCGGTGGTGAGCGTCAGGAACACACCGCTGTTGGGGCCGCCTTTATAAGCTTGTCCCGTGGAATGCAGGAAGCGCGGGCCGAACTCGAAACAAGTGGCGTTGGTGAACTTGGCGCGCACCTTGCGGCGGATTTTCTGCAACACCGCATCATGCCCTTCGCTCAGTTCGATAAAGGCGAGCAGGGCGAAGTAATCGCCGGCTTTCAACTGCGCCAGATGGTTCTTCAGGATCTCGCCCAGCGATTTTCCCTTGGCGTTCCCGTAAACGGCCAGACCGTCGCCGCTCCAGACCGGCGTGCCTTCATCGAGCTTGCCGCTCTTCTCATAAGCATCCGTCAGCTTGCGCGCGCCGATCTTGGCGGCTTCCACATCCGGCTGGTCGAAGGGATTGATCTTCAGCACCATGCCCGCAAAGGCGATGGCGATTTCGCACAGATAGAACACCTGGCCGAGCTGGTAAGAGTCGTCCATGGTGATGCGTATGGTCGGATGGCCGGCCTGTTCCAGCGCGGCGACGGCATCGGTGTGGTCCTCGTCGCCCGCGATGCGCAAATTCACGAATAGGCGGTCATCGCCATAGGAAGACGGCGCACCCGCCGGTTCGCGATCCACAGGGATCAATCCCTTGCCTTGCTTGCCGGTGGATTCGGCGATCAACTGCTCCAGCCAGGTGCCGACACGCGACAGCGCGTTTGAGGCGAGGATCGTCACCTTGTTGCGCTTGTATTTGTCCGCGAGAACGCCGAGCGCGATGCCAAGCCGCGCGCCGGGATTGGCGGAGGCGGGCACCAGTTCGCCGCTGCTCTGCACGAATTTCTGCGTTTCGGTCAGCAGGCGCTCGACATCGAGGCCCATCGCGGCGGCGGGCACCAGACCGAATTTCGACAACACCGAATACCGCCCACCGATGGCAGGCTCGCCATAGAAGATGTGCCCGAAGCCATGCTCCTTTGCGGTCTTCTCCATGGAAGAGCCGGGATCTGTGATGGCGACGAATTGCTTGCCCGCCTTGCCGGAGGCGGCGAAGAAATAGTCGAACAGGATATTGGGTTCGAGCGTCGATCCGGATTTCGACGACACGATGAACAATGTCGATCCGATCTTGATGGCTTTCTCCACCGCGCCGATCTGATCGGGGTCCGTGGAATCCAGCACGTGCAGATTGGGCCAGCCGGTCCGATGACCAAAGGTCTCGCGCAGCACTTCCGCGCCGAGGCTCGATCCGCCCATGCCGAGCAGCACGACATCGGTGATCTTGTTCTTTTCCACTTCCGCGGCGAAGGCTTTGAGGTTCGGAACGTCTTTCAGCTCGCGCGCAACGACATCGGTCCAGCCAAGCCACTTGTCTTCATCCGCGCCGGTCCAGGCAGATTTGTCTTTCGCCCAAAGCTTGCGCGTATCGCCGCGCGCATTGCTGGCGGTGATTTCCTTTTCGATGTCTTTCTGTGCTTCGCCAAAACTTTCCTTCACCAGCGGCAACGCGCCGGCCATGAGCTTCGCGCGCTTGCCCGCGAGCGAGCCGTAAAGCTTGTCCGCGGCTTCCTCGAATTTCGCGACACCATCCACGACCAGATCGTCGGTGATCTTCTTGAGCGAGATGCCGCATTCCTCCAGCGTGCCCAGAACTTTTCTCGAGCCTTCCACATCGTCTTCGATGGTGTTGGCTTTGGGCGTTCCGTGATCGCGGAACGCATCCATCGTTTCGGGCGGCATGGTGTTGATGGTCGGATCGCCGATCAGCGTGTCCACATAGAGCGTATCCGGATAATTCTTGTTCTTGGTGCCGGTGGACGCCCATAGCAGACGCTGCGGCCGCGCGCCGCGCGCCG
Organism: Rhizomicrobium sp.; assembly: GCA_025451875.1. Taxonomy (GTDB): domain Bacteria; phylum Pseudomonadota; class Alphaproteobacteria; order Micropepsales; family Micropepsaceae; genus Rhizomicrobium. The sequence continues at coordinate 8,119 of JANWJQ010000048.1, read as the reverse complement.
CGAGTTTTTCCCATCGCGCGCCGGAGAACGTCTTCTTGTACATCTGATAGGCGACGCGCGCGCTGGCGATGGCGACCTTGCCGCGAATGTCAGCGAGCGGCGCGGCCGCGGTCGGTTCATCCTGCAGCTTCTTGTTGATGAGATCGTCCGCCATCGTGTCGATGCGGCTAAGGAAGAACGACGCAACGCTGGAGATCCTGGAAAGATCTTCGTTCGCCGGGCGTTTCTCCAACCCTTCGATGTACGCGTCCGCCACGGCCTGATAGGCGTCGAGCGCGAAGAGCAGGGTGATGTTGATATTGATGCCCGAGGCAATGAGATCGCGGATCGCCGGGACACCGTCTTTGGTTCCCGGAATTTTCACCATCAGGTTGGGGCGGTCGATTTCCTTCCACAGCGACTTTGCTTCGGCGATGCTCGCCTGCGTATCGGCGGAGATGTAGGGCGACACTTCGATGGAGATGAAGCCGTCCGCGCCTTTGGTGCGATCATAGACGGAACGCAACGCATCGGCGGCGTCCTGAATGTCCTTCACGGACAGCTTGCGGAAGATTTCTCCGACATCGAGACCTTGCTCGACATATTTCTTGATGTCCGCATCATAGGCATCGCCCTGGCTCAGCGACTTCTGGAAGATGGCGGGGTTGGATGTCATGCCGCCGATGCCGTCATCCGCGATCAGCTTTCGGATGCCGTCTTTCTGGATGAGCTCGCGGCTCAGGAAGTCGAGCCACACGGATTGACCGAACTGTTCAAGCTGTTTCAGGCGATTCATGTCATGCCCCATGCGGTGTGATGTAAGCGGACGCTGCGGAAAGCGATTTATAATGCATCTTTGTGTGACGCCGTGCGAGTTGACCAATTCTGCGAAAAGGGATGGGCTTGCGCCACATGTCGAAACGCAAAAATCCCCTGTTTGTTCCTGTCTTTTGCTATGTGACGAAACGCTCATGAAAATCGATCTTCTTGTTCCCGAAAGCTTCGCCGCCGGTCATCCCCTGGCGCAATATCGCTGGCTGCGTGAGAACGCGCCGGTGTTCTGGCACGAAGAACCGGCCGGTCCCGGCTTCTGGGCCGTGACGCGTTACAAGGATGTGTGGACGGTCGATCGCGATTTCCAGAACTTCTCGTCCGAGCCGACGATCATGATTCAAGACCCTGCCGCCGAGCAGGCGATGGGGTTCGGCGGCTACAAGATGATGCTGATGATGGACCCGCCGCAACATACAGCGTATCGCAAACTCATCCGCAACGAATTCACGCAGCCGGTGTCGGCGGGCCGCGCGCCGCGGCTGAACGAACTGGCGCGCCGCATCGTGGACGAGGTGATCGAACGAGGCGAATGCGATTTCGTTTCGCACATCGCGGGCGAGATGCCGTCTTATGTCATCGCGGAATTGCTCGGCATCCCGCTCGATGACGGCCGCGAACTCTACAAGCTTACCGAAGCCATCCACACCGCGCCGGAAGCGCAAGAGGCCAATGCCGGTGGCATGGCGGTGCTCAAGATGTTCGAATATGGCCGCGGCGTGATCGAAGAAAAGCGCGCGCGCCCGAGGGATGACCTCGCGACCAAGCTGTTGCAGGCCGAAGTGGACGGCAAGAAGCTGGACGACATCGAATTCCTCTTGTTCTTCCTTCTGCTGGTGGACGCGGGTGGCGACACGACGCGCAACCTTCTTTCATCCGGATTGATCGCGTTGTTCGAGAATCCCGAACAACTGGCATGGCTGAAAGCCGATCTCGATGCACGCCTGCCGTCCGCGCGCGAGGAATTGCTGCGCTACACCACGCCCGTGATCTATATGCGCCGCACCGCCAAGCATGACGTCATCATCGGCGGCGAACAGATCAAGGAAGGCGACAAGGTCGTGATGTATTTCGGTTCGGCCAATCGCGATCCGGAGAAGTTCGATGCGCCGGATGCGCTCAACCTCGCGCGCGCTCCCAACGAGCACATCGCCTTCGGCACCGGGCCGCATGGCTGTCTCGGCCAGCACATCGCGCGGCTGGAGATCGATGCGATCCTGCGCGAAGTGCTCACGCGCCTGGACGATCTGAAGATCGGCAGCGCCGAATGGCTGCCGTCGAATTTCATTTCAGGTCCGAAGCATCTGCCGGTGACGTTCCGGCCCGCAAAACGCGTGGCTTAGAACTTCTGCGACACCGATACACTCACCAGCGGGCTTGAATCGCTTGTGCGATTGACCGTTTCGATATTGCCCAGCCGTGTGCCGTTGTAGAGCGTGTCCGTCTGGCTGCGGGTGCCGCCAAGAAGCCCGTCGGCATTGAGCGAGACGACATATTTCCCCGGCTTGTAGGTGACGAAGGCGCCGACCCCACTATCGGTGCGCAGCGCCGTCATTTGCGCGGGCTGATAGAAATTCTGCGTGGTCCCCAGATTGCCGGTCACGCCCCATTCCAGATGATGCTTGTGATCCTTGTGCGTGAGCTTCACGCCCGCATCGCGCGGCACTTCGCCGGAGACGCGGCGCAACTGGCCGGTCAATGGATCGCGGATGCGCGACTGGCGCAGCGTCGCCTGCGACGACAGCGTCGTGTCGGGCAGGCCGATGCCGGACAGCGGCATCGAAAGATTGGCGTCGAGCTGCTTTCGCGTGCCGCCGGAGACGCTGGAAGGCGCGGTGGCGCCATCGGGCGTCAGCGCAAGTTCGGTGGTGCTCTCGATGCGCGCCTGCGTGACGGTGGCCGACAGCGATGCACCATTGTCCAGATTCTGCGTCAGGCTCGCCCGGTTGCGCCATTCGCGGTTGGGCGCCAGGCGCAGATCGGTGTCGGGACCAGCCGCTTGCGCCAGCGCCGCGAAATCATACGGATTCACCGGCGACACGGCGTCTTCGCCGCTCAGCTTCATCTGTGCGCCATCCCAAAGTTGCGCGGTGGCGGAAGCACTGGGCGTGGCGTAGCGATATTGATCGGCGTTGTCGCCCATGCCGCGGGACGACACGCGCATCTCTTGCGACTTCGCGCCGGCGTTGAGGGTGATGGACGGAACGGGCGTCCAGTCGGCGCTGGCGAAAACCTGGCGATCGTCCGCCGTCACGGTATTGCTCTGCCGCGCGCCGGTGACCGGCTGGTTGTCCTGCGCGGTGACGCTGTGGCTCTGGCTGACGCCCATGGTCACGCCGACATCCGATAGAGGACGGACGGTGGCGGTCGCGGAGGCTGTGTTCTGCTGCGTGGTCGCGCTGGTGGCGGCAAGGCCGGCCGGAACGAGCATCCCGTACTGCCGCGTGTCCTGAATCTCGCTGCCGGCGTTGATGGAAACGGTCACGCCCGCCGGACCATGCAATGTGGAATCGAGACCAAGCTTGCGTTGTGTCTGGTCGGCAGGCTGCGACGGGCTTGACGGCGCGCTGATGAAGGTTCCGCTGAGCTTGGCATCGCCGACGGCCGTCTGGATATCGACGCTGGTGTCGCTCTTGAGGCCGCTGCCATCCGGATTTGCCGCGCCACCGCTGACATTCACCGCGACATTGCTCGGCAGCTTGAATGCGGAACTTTGCGCGGCATCGGCAAGGGCCGGGCCGGGGATGGCAGCAACGGCAATCGCCGCCCAATGCCAGACCTTCGACATCCAACAATCCTGAGTTCGTTCGGCGAAGGGGCCAGCCCGTCGCGAGCGTTAAAGTCTAACCACAACCACCCGCGCGCGGCCAGTGACCGCAAGATGTAATCGATGACAGTCACACGAAGATGTTAGTGCGCGCGGGGCTGCGTGATCTCCGCTTTCCCATAATGTTGGCCGATGCGTCCATCGCGGATGAAGTCGGCCATCATCTGGAAATAGTCCGGCACGAAACGTGTCGAGACGCGCTCGCCTTTCGCGTTCAGCTCATATTCCGTCATGCCATGTTCCGCACCGGGATAGACGGCAAGGGTGAAATCCTTGCCATCCGCGATCAGCGATTTGATGCGCTTGGAGGTTTCCGGGCTGGGCGCATCCAGATCGTCGCTGCCCAGGATCCAAAGCTGCGGCGTGGTGGAAGCGCGCAAGGTCGGCATCGGCTCGTAGCGGAAGGGCGTATGGAAATCGAACTGCTTTTCGGCTGCTTCCATCTGCGCTTTGTCCAGCGGCAGGACGAAGAACAGGAAGTCGCCGTGCACGTCCTTGTACCAGGGCTCATGTTTGTATTTCTGGCGCAGCGCATCGAACTTGTCATAGCCATCCATGCTGCGCGTTTCGATAAGCGTCTCACCAGCGCGCGCCAATTCGAGCGCCTTCTTTGTGTCGTCCGCCGAATGGTGGTGAAAATACATGTCGAGCGCGACGCTCTCCTGATCTTCCTCCAGCACCGTGACGGCGAGGCCGAAGCCGATGATCGCGAAATCCACCGGCACCTTGTTCACCGCCAGTGGCACGACCCATCCCGCTTCGCTGCCGCCCTGATAGCCGACGCGACCTGCGCGCGCGCCGGCAAGCTTGCGCGCTTCCTGCATCGCCGCGATATCGTCATCGGCGAGGGTATCGAAATCCTGCGTGTATGTGCCGCCCGATACGCCCGTGCCGCGTTTGTCGAAGACGAAGACGCCGATGCCCTGCGCCGGGAACATGCGCTGCAAGGCGTAGAAATCGAGCGCGGAGTCATGCTCCGAGCCGTGGATCAACACCACCACAGGCACCTTGCCACTGCCTTTTGGCATGACAAGGCGGCCGGCGAGTTTCACGCCATGGCTCTCGAAATTCGCATTGGTCACATCGAAGGCGATGCGCGTTCCGGAGATTTTGCCGAAGGTGATTTCGCCTTTGGCGCGATCGGAGAACGACACCGTTTTGCCATCCGGCTTGCCGGTCCAGCCCAGCGTGCTGGTCCATGTGCCATCGGCCTGTTTCTTCAGGAGCCCGGTTTCACCGCTCCACGAACGCCAGCGCAAACCATCGCCATCCGTCGGGGCGACATCCACCGCCATGCCATCGCTCAATCGATACGATCCGACATGACAATCCTTCGTGGTGTCCGCCTGTGCCGCGGATGCGAACGAAACGGCGAGAGCGAGAGCGGCAACGGCTGTACGCATGGTGCGAAATCCCCAGGACTACTCTCGCAGGTAGTCAGCGCCGCACGCGGTTGCAAGGGAATGGCGGGCCGATCGGCAATGCAATGGGCGCATTGCCCGTGAATACACGGCAGGTTCAACTGAACAGGCGGCTCGCGCTCAAGCCGTCGAATATGAATTGCATCGCCAGCGCGGCCAGGAAAATACCCGACACGCGCGCGATCACGTTGGCGCCGGTGATGCCCAGCACTTTCATCAGCCGGTCGGACAGCAGCATCGACAGGAAGGTGACGAAGATCATCAGCACCAGCGCGCCGATCACGACGCCGGTTTCCGGCACCGTGTGCGCCTTGCCCATGAGCAGCACCATCGCGGTCATGCTTCCCGGACCGGCGGTGAGTGGAATGGCGAGCGGGAAGATGGCGATGTCGGTCTTCTGGATCTTGGCTTCGTGTTCCTCGGTGCTGGTGATCGAGGAGATCGCGGAGTGCTGCGCCAGCAGCAGGTCGGCGGAGACCATCAGCAGCAGCACGCCGCCCGCGGTGCGGAAGGCGGGCAGGCCGACGCCGATCAGCGACAACAGTTGAATGCCGCCCAAGGCGAAAGCAAGCAACACGCCGAGCGCGGTGGTGGCGGAGAGGATGGCGAGCTTGCGCCGGTGCGGTGCATCCATGCCGGCCGTCAGCGCCAGGAACATCGACGCCACTTCTACCGGCCCGATGGCGACGAACAACGTGGTCAGGGAGCTGGCGAACAGGTGGAACATGAGTCGCGGTGTAGCACATTTCCAACCCTCCCCTTGAGGGAGGGGGGTATAGGAATAGCCCAATAACTTGACATCGTGCGAAAGAAGACGACGATGTCTTAAGTCGACATTGCCCAATGCAATTTCTTTATGCCGTTGGACGTTTATTCCCTCATCAACACCAAAATGTCTGATGCTCGCGCAGCTCTTGTCGCGCGTTTCCCCGGGTTCGTTCATAAAACGCCCCTGAACAACTTGGCCAGCATTCGAACACAAGGGCTCCTCCCGAGCGCGGTCAGCAGCTGCCCTCCCGAGGTGCGCCGTCAATTTGGTGGAAACGCTGACAAAGTCGTTTGTCTTTGGCCAATCGGTGCTGATCTGAAACCGTCATCAAGCGGAGATCCTCCATATGTACATCTCGCTCTCGAGTCAGCTCAACTACCGAAAACCGTTTCGCTCGATTGGTCGTATGCTTGGGACTTCGTGTTAGATCGGTCCTCGCGATCCGAGGCCTCAGATTGGTCTGAGTTTGTTATTAAGATTGCAAAAGACCTCGGGTCGATAGTCAGCTACGACAAGATAGACCCGCGCGTTCTTAAAATCAGGACAAAATCCTCCAATGATAGTCCTTTATCTTGGCCCACATTAGCTGACGTGCCGCACAGCGATTTAGGATTATTCGACGAGTAATGAGGTTACGCCTAAGTCTTTCCGATACAGGTGCTGCTTCTGTTGAGAAGTCCGTGTACGGATTGATTGGCAAGTGTGACTTCACCAGCCCGATTTAACAAAAAAGGTGAGCTCAAGTGTGTCGGTGTACGGGTTGGAATTGCCGAGCTATATTGCGGTGGTAGCTGACTTAGCCAAGCATTAGTTCGGAGAGGCGGTAACGCAACATGACGAATGAAAGGGCTTTTTTTGCCTATCCAGGGGCGCCATTCGAAGTTGCTCAGACCATCAGGACAGCTATCGCAAATTACAACAATCCTGGTCGATCGCTCGCACTAGAAGGGTGGGAGAAGAATGATATCTCGGGCATTCCGCTGACCGCCCCCATATTCGGGAAGATTTCTACGTGTGAATTCCTCGCAGCTGACATAACCTACCTAAATGAAAACGTCGCGTTTGAAATCGGATATGCAATTGGGAGCAAAAAACGTTGTCTCCTTTTCGTGAACAGCACTTATCAAGGGGATCGAGCGCTCGCGCAATCTATCGGCATATTCGACACGCTTGGGTTCGAACAATACGATACATCTGAAAAACTTGTAAAACTGTTGCGGTCCCATCAAGATTTCAAGCCACTCGAGTTCGAAGTCGCGATCAACCATCAGCAACCGGTCTATATCGTTGAGCCTGACAAAAAGGGTGATGCGCAACTCCTTCTAGTTTCACGAATTAAGAAAGCCCGTTGGAAGTATCGGAGCTTCAATCCCGATGAAGAGGTACGACTGTCGGCTATGGATGCCGTCAGACACGTGTCTCAATCGGCTGGCGTTATTGCAATGCTGCAGCCGCACGCTATCGTGAAGTCACGTGAGCAAAATATACGTGCGATGTTCGTAGCCGGACTAGCTCTTGCGCTGGAAGTTCCAACGCTACTTATTCACCCACATGACTTTGTCCCTCCCCTTGACGTGCGAGACATCACAAAGAAATACCGCCATCCGGATGATATCCCCGAGGTCATCCAGGCATTCTCGCTAGAAATCACAGAATTCAGTCAAAAGGCACGTGAAGCGAAATCGGCAACCGCTACCCTCTTGACGGGACTTTCTGTGGGCGATCCAACAGCCGAAAACGAAATGACGGCACTTTCGGATTACTATTTAGCGACGGATGAATTCCAGAGAGCGCTACGTGGCGAAGTTAATCTGGTTGTTGGGAGGAAAGGATCAGGAAAAACCGCGCTGTTCTTGCAGGTGAGAGATCGGATTCGCTCAAATAAGCAGAACGTTGTTGTCGACTTGAAGCCCGAAGGCTATCAGCTAGTTAAATTGAAAGAACGCATCCTGGATTTTCTCGCGGTTGGTGCTCAGCAACATCTGATAACTGCACTGTGGCAGTATATCCTCCTTCTCGAAATAACATATAAGGTGTTGGAAAAAGATCGTGAAGTTCACCTTCGTGATCATCGTCTCACCGAACCTTATCGCAAGCTGTCCGCTTTCTATGGCGGCGAATATGCATCCGAAGGTGATTTTCGCGAGCGTCTTATTCGTCTTTCGGATCATCTTATAACGGAATTTTTCAGGAGGTTCGGCAATCTGTCGACGACTGCCGAAAGCGGTCGCATAAACATGACTACCAATGAGATTACCGAGCTTTTGCATCGACACGATATTCGTGAACTGT
>JANWJQ010000047.1 GCA_025451875.1 Rhizomicrobium sp. | reverse complement strand
TCGAAGGTGGACGCGGCATCCAGATAGCGCGTCATTTCCTTGCAGGCGGTACGTACCGTGTCCTCGGCTTCCAGCATTTCGCCGAGATCCTTGCACTCGAAATGGTGTCCGCGTCCCAGGCTCGCGATGCTGATGTTGAGGCTCATTTTCGCCATCGCCAGCGAAACCGCTCCGCGCGCAAGCCCGCCCATCCGTTCGCTGGCGCCGCCCGATTGGGTCCGGTCGAGATGGGCGCCGGCATGTTCAAGATGTTTTTTCGCTGACTGGCTGTTGTAGATCACCTCGCCCCCGAGTGCGTAGCGGTTGATGTTGGTGCGTTCGTCGGGCGAATAGTCTGCGCGGATGTCGAGGCAGAAGAGCACTCTGCCCGTCATTCCTCTGCGCTGCGACCGCTGGATCTTGAGCTGCATGAGGCTAGACCCGGTTGCGCAAGCGGCTGCGCCGGATCAGCAAAGCGATCCCACCGCCCAGCGTCACGACGAGAAGGATGGCTGTGCCGGGATGGTCCAAAAGCCAGCCGAGCGTGCCAGCAAATGCAACCAGCACGGCGACGGCGACAAGCGTAGGAACGACGACTTTGTTGTCCGGCATGTAGCCCCCACTATCCTGGACGGCAACAAGTTGAGCTATGGAGCAGCAGAGTCAAGCCTAAGTATTCGAATTTTGCGGCGCAATATTGAGAGAGGGGGAGTACCGGTAAAGACGGGTGGAGGCCTGAGCCCCTGTTCCGCAGCGCTTGGCGACTGCAATATTTGCGCGGCAGAACGGCGTGAACCTGAGAGCCCATGGCCGCCCGTCCGTGCGCATCCCGGATCATGCGCGCACGTAGGCTTGGGCATCCGGCGTGGGTATCAGTAGGCATGGCCGCACCACGCCGATCACGTATGCATCGAACGCGAACGGGGAAGTCCCTCGCGCTCACCGCGCGCGATCTGGAGATCTTCAGAACGCTCAGCCGCTATCGCTATCTGCGGTCCACCTATCTGCATGCGTTTACCGGTGGCACCTCCCAAACGCGCTTCAAGGAGCGTCTGGGCGATCTCTTCCACGAAGGCTTTCTTGATCGCCCGTCACGACAATGGGAGTTCGCTGACGCGAGGTGCAGACCTGTTGTCTATGAGCTGAGCGAGCGTGCCGAACGGATCCTTCGCGAACAGGGCGAACAACAGCAAGACAAGAGAACATTTTTGAAAAGCAATGCTGCCAAACAATTCGGGCATGCAATGCTGATTTGTGAATGCCTAGCCTCGGTCGAACTTGCCGTTCAGAATCTTTCGGGGCTTCGTTTCATCGGCTGGTCAGAGATTTGCGCGCGCGGGGGAAAATCTGAGGCTAACAGTGAACTTTCGCAGCGAATTGCGCTCGGAAATACCGGCGTTATTCCCGATGGTGTGTTTGGGCTTGAATATGCTCGGGGAGCGGGGACTGCCTATCGCTTCTTTGCACTGGAGGTCGATCGGGGAACAATGCCGGTGGCCCGTAGTGATCCACGGCAAACGTCCGTGATGGGAAAGCTGGGTGCTTACCAAGCAATCGCTGACGGGCAGCTCCACCGTCAGGCTTGGGGCATTCCCAATCTGTTGGTGCTGGTGATCACGACGAGTGAGGAGCGCAAGCGTGAGATCATCCGCCAGGCGAGCCTGCGCCACTACGGATCCCATATGCTTTTCAAAACGCTGGACGAACGAAAAACCCAGTCACCGATCCCGGAATTGCTCACATTGGCCTGGGAGCGGGTCGCGGCCCCAAGCCTATCCATCGCTGAGTCAGAGTGACTCAACTCCCTTGAGACAATGCTGAGACAAGAGCACTATGCCCGAAGGCTTAAGTGCTGGTGCCGCTTGCGTGACTCGAACACGCGACCCCATCATTACGAATGATGTGCTCTACCAACTGAGCTAAAGCGGCCCCGGTGCAATTGCGTCAGGGAATTGCGACAAGGCGGCGGGGTATAGCACGGCCTGTTTCCGGCGCAACCGATTAGCCTTATCGGCCTGCCGGATTTGCGCATTTGGCCGCAAGGGCTTATGAGGCCCGCCGCTTAACCCCATCCAAGGACAGGGCTTCTTGCGCATCCCGATCCACCGCGAAGGCTGGCCCTTCATCGGCTTTGCCGCCGTCGCCAACCTGCTCGCCTATCTTCTTGCGCCTTGGGCCGGACTGGTGCTGTTGCCGGTAACCTTGTGGGTCATCGCCTTCTTTCGCGACCCCGAACGGACAGCCCCCACCGGCGACGGCCTCATCATTTGCCCGGCGGATGGAAAGCTATTGCCGGTGGTTCAGGCGGTTCCGCCCGCGGAACTGGAAATGGGCGCCGAGCCTGTGACCCGCCTTTCGATTTTCATGAATGTTTTCAATGTGCATGTGAACCGCGCGCCCTGCGAGGGAACCGTGGCGAAGCTTGCATATCGCCCGGGCAAATTCTTCAATGCCTCCTTCGACAAGGCGAGCACGGACAATGAGCGCATGTCGATGCGGCTGCGGGTGACCGCGGCAGGCGGGGTGGCTGAAAAAGATATCGCCGTGGTCCAGATCGCCGGTTTGGTGGCGCGCCGGATCGTGAGCGAAACAAGTGAAGGACAGCAACTATGCCGGGGCGCTCGTTTTGGAATCATCCGTTTCGGCAGCAGGGTCGACGTCTATTTGCCGGGCGCCGTCCGCGTGACGGCGAAATCGGGACAGACCGTGCGCGCGGGGGAGACAATCCTCGCGTCGTACCAAAGCTGATGGCCAAGCTGCCCAAAGTGCCCAAGCCCGACATGGCACGGGTGGCCAATCTCAGCGAGACCGTGCCGGTCACGCGGCACATTCCCAGCGCGATCACACTCGCTGCGCTTTGCGCGGGCGCGACGGCCATCCCGCTTGCCATGTATGGCAATTACAAGGGCGCGGTCGCGATGATCGTGCTGGCAGCGCTCCTCGACACGATGGATGGATGGATCGCGCGGTTGATCGGCGCGGGCTCGGAATTCGGCGCGCAACTCGACAGCCTCGCCGATCTCGTCAGCTTCGGGATCGCGCCTTCCATCGTCATCTATATGTGGACGCTGACCCATGCGGGCGGTGCCGGATGGGTCATGGCGCTCATTTATGCGATGTGCTGCGCCATCCGTTTGGCGCGCTTCAATGTGGAAAGCGTGGATGTGGATGCGCCGCCGGCCAAGCATTTCACCGGCATGCCCACGCCAATTGCCGCCTGCCTCATTCTTCTGCCGATGCAGTTCACCTTCCAGTTCAGCGATCCGACCTTCCGCGATCCGATGGTGACAGCGGTGATGATCGCGCTCGTCTCCATCATGATGGTGAGCCGCGTGCCGACCTTCTCGCTGAAGCGGCTGCACATTCCCAAGAACCGGCGCATGGCGCTGGCGGTGTTGGCGGTGCCGGTGATCGCCTCGGCCATCATCTATCCTTGGGCGACCCTCGCTACCGTCTTGATCATTTATTTCGCGACCATTCCCGTCAGCGTGATCCAGTTCGCCAATGTGGCGCGCAAACGCCGCATCTCGCTGCGCGACGACGACGAGATCGACTTTACGCCGTAGGGTTTACGCCGCGTCATGGTTGCTTGGGCGTGGCGGCCTGCGCCACACTTTGCCCAACAAAAACAAGCATCCCGGAAACGCGACATGCTCACAAAAGCCGACGATTATCCGGTGCACCAACTGCCGGAGCCGATTGCGACAGCGGGCACCGACCGCAATTTCTACGACCGCTATTTCTTTAATGGCTATTCGCCGGATGGTTCGACTTTCTTCGCCTGCGCGCTGGGTGTCTATCCGCATCTGAACATCATGGACGCCGCGTTCTCGGTGATCCATGACGGCGTGCAGCGCAATCTGCATGCCTCGCGCATCCTGAACATGGAGCGCATGGATACGATGGTCGGGCCGATCAGCATCGAAATCATCGAACCGCTGAAGAAGTTGCGCGTGCGCGTGTCCAGCAATGAACACGGCATCGAAGCCGACGTCACCTTCACCGCGCGCGCCAAGCCGGTGGAGGAACCACGCTTCACCTATCGCATCGGCCCGTCCACCTTCATGGACTACACGCGCCTGACGCAGAACGGGTCTTACGAAGGCTTCGTTTCGATCAAGGGCAAGCGCATTGCCGTGGATTCCAAATGGCTCGGAACGCGCGACCGCTCCTGGGGCGTGCGTCCCGTGGGACTGCAGAATCCGCAACCGATCGCACCGCCGCGCCTTCCACAATTCTACTGGATCTGGGCGCCGCTCAATTTCGAAGACCGCTTCATGCTCTATCACAACAACGCCGAAGCCAGCGGGCGGCCATGGAATCAGGCGTCGGTCATCGGCGCGACCGGCGATGCCGAAGCGGTGCACATGACCAGCAGCGGCTCGAAGCTCGATTTCAAATCCGGCACGCGCCATGCCAAAGCCGCGGTGATCGAAACCACCGATCCCGAAGGCAATAGCTGGCGCGCAACGATCACGCCCAAATACAATTTCTACATGTCCGGCATCGGCTACACCCATCCCGAATGGGGCCATGGTCATTTCAAGGGCGAGAACGCGCTCGGCTATGACGAATACGAGACCGCCAGCGTGAACGAGAACGATCCGCGCTTCCTGCATGTGCAGGCGATCTCGTCGGCGAAGCTCGAAGGCCCGAACGGTCTCAGGCGCGATGGCATCGGCGTGCTGGAACAGCTCATCATCGGACCGCATGCGCCATCCGGCTTCAAAGAAATCTTCGACACCGCGCCATGAGCGACGATATCTCTTCACGGCTTGCCGCTTATCTGGCCAAGAAACTCGGCGTCTCCGCCGTGGATGTGGACGGGCTTGCGCGCATTTCCGGCGGCGCGAGCCGCGAAACCTACCGTTTCAGCGCGCGCTATTACCGCGAGGGCCGCGCCCATGACCGCGCGCTGATCCTGCGCCGCGATCCGCCGGCGAGCCTGATCGACACCGAACGCTCGGCGGAATTCCGCGCCTATCAGGCGTTTCACAAGATGGGTCTTCCGGTGCCAGAGCCGGTGGCGCTGGAACTGGGCACCGAAGCGCTCGACCGGCCGTTCTTCATCATGGAGGAGATCCGCGATTGTTCGGTCGCCTCCGTGATCGCCCCCGATCCTTATGGTGCGCAGGCGCCGAAGATCGGGCACCAGTTCTTTTCCATCCTCGGCAAGATCGCCAAGGCCGATCCGGACAAGATCGGGCTGGGCGATTTCGAAGGTGCGCGCGCCGATTCCTGGAAGCATGAAGTCGCGCGCTGGGAACGCGAGATCGACGAAGACGAGCGCGAGCCGCAGCCCATCGTGCGCGCCGCGATCCGCTGGCTGAAGCGCAATCCGCCGCCGCCTTCGCAGAAAGTCTCCATCGTGCACGGCGATTATCGCAGCGGCAATTTTCTCTACGACGCCGAGGGCAGCATCCGCGCGATCCTCGATTGGGAGATGGCGCATATCGGCGATCCGCTGGAAGATCTCGGCTGGGCGATCGATCCGTTGTGGAGCCACTTCGATCCGGCGCGTCCGGGCGGATTGGTGTCACGCGAAAACGCCATCCTGTTCTGGGAACAGGCGAGCGGATTGAAAGCCGATCCGCGCGCGCTGTTCTGGTGGGAGATTTTCGCGAGCCTGAAGGGCGCGGCGATCTGGATTTCCGCGGCGCGCGAATATGGCGACGGGCGCAACACCGATCCGGTGAATCTGTTCTCCGGCTGGTATTGCCTCGCCTTTCACAACAAGGTCCTCGCGGACCGTTTGAGCGCGGTGGGCGCATGAAACCGGAAGTCGACAACATCCTGCAGACAACGGCCGTGCAGCTGATGACGCAAATCGCGCCGGAACTGCCGCCCGGTTACACGCAAAACTCGACAGGCCTGATGGGCATCTTGCTGGGCTTCTGCGCGCAGGAATATGAGAACGGCGCCGAGATCCGCGCCAGCGAGAACGCAGAGATGCGCAATCTTCTCGCTGAACTCGTCGCCAGCGTGGAAGACGTGCGGCTGGGCGTGAAGCTGGCCGCGGTGATGGGCGAGCGCGATGCGTCGCTCAAGATTTCCGACCTCAACTATTCCAACGCCGAGCTGAAGAAGCTGCTTATCGAGGTGCAGACCCATCTGGAAACGCGCCATGACGAGCGGGCCAAACTGGCGCGGCGCGAAATCTGGGCGGTGCTGAAGGCGAGCGCAAAGAAACGGTTGGTTATGCTTCCGGGAATGTAGTCAGGCTGCGTTCTTGTGCGCTTTGCCTTTTGGATGCGCCTTCTCATACACATCCATCAATTTGCGCGCGTCGATCTCGGTGTAAGCCTGTGTTGTGGAAAGCGAAGCGTGGCCGAGCAATTCCTGCACCGTGCGCAGATCGCCGCCATTCTGCAGAAGATGCGTCGCGAAGGAATGGCGCAGCGCATGGGGCGTCGCGCGTTCGGATAATCCCAGGCGGCCCCGCAAATTCTGCATCAGGGCCTGCGCTTCGCGCGCACTCATCTCCTTGCCGCGGCGCGAGCGGAACAGCGCATCCTTGGGTGAGAGCTTCACGGGAATCAGCACGGCATAGCTCGCAATCGCTTCGCGGATGACGGGCAGGAGCGGCACGACACGTTCCTTGCGGCCCTTGCCAAAGATCACCATCGCTTCGCCCAGCGGCACATCGCCGATACGCAGGCTCAAGGCTTCGGAGATACGCAGGCCCGCGCCATAGAGCAGCGTGAGCAATGCCACATCGCGCGCACCGATCCATTCGACATCGTTTTCACCCGCCTCCGCCAAAGTGCGTGCGGCGTCCACCTCGCTCAAGGGACGCGGCAAGGATCGCGCGATGCGTGGGCTACGGATGCTTTTGGCGGCGGGATTGTCGATGATTTCTTCGCGCGCCAGATGGCGGAAGAAGCTGCGGATCGAAGCCAGCGTTCGGCGCACCGAACGATTGCCCAGTCCTTCATTGCGCCGGTCGGTGATGAAGGCGCGGATATCGGCGGGCGCGATCTTGTCCAGCTTGCACTCGTCAATCGTGCCGCCGACATGGGTGACGAGGAATTCGAGAAAGCGCGTTACGTCATCACCATAGGCGCGCAGCGTATGCACGCTGGCGCGGCGTTCATGCGCGAGCGACGCAAGCCATTCGGATTTCAGAGTTTCGGCAGATCGAGCCATGCGCGGATTGCACGTTCCAACGCCCGCGCGAAAAAGGAAAGGTCCGCGGCCGTCTCTTCGCCTTCGAAGCGGCCTTCGCTGCGGGCGCCCAGCACATACAGTGCCGCTGGGGTTTCGCGGCCGATGCGCAGGCGGAACACCGCGATGCTGTGGCAATCGCCGGCGCCCAGCAGCGCTTCGCCGCCTCCGGAGAGCACAGCGCCGGAACTATCGCGGCCCAGGACAGCCAGGGTTGTACCATGGGCAATCAGGCGCACGCCTTCGCAACCTCTGGGCGCGGCGTTCTCGCCTTCCACGCAGAGCGCCACGCGATCCGCGCCGAAAGCGGGCGCGGCAGCGGTGGCCACGGCAATGGCTTCCTCGAAACTGCGCGCATCGATCAGGTCCAGGACCAGCTTGCGCACGCCATCACCCAGACGGACGGAACGGTCGCTTTTGAGGCCGTCGCGCTCGGCCCGCAGGGCGGCGTTTTCGCTGGAAAGCCGTTCGATCACATGGCGCTGCATGTCACGCACGCGCGAATCGCCGAAGCGCTGCGGCAACAAAAGCCCCAAAAGCTCGCCATCTTCGGCAAGCTTTTCGCGGTGCATTCTTATATACGCCTTCACCGCCTGGGCGGCGGCAAGCGCCGGATCGCGGGATTCCGCGCGGTCGCTCATGCGATAGTCCGAATCTGTTGGTTCATGGTGTTCCGCGTTGACCACAGCGAATCAGTAACGAAAGTGTAGCGATGAAGCCCTTCGCCTTGAAGCCCGACGAGGAGACCGCGCCCGCGCATCGCGCCGGCGTGCTTCTGCCGTTGCCGCTTTCGGGTGCTTACGACTATGCAACGGAGGAGAAGCTGCCGCGCGGCACCATCGTCGCCGCGCCTTTGGGCCCGCGCGAATATCTTGCCTGCGTGTGGCATGACGGCGATGGCAAGGTGCCGGCGGAGAAATTGAAGCCCGTCGAACTATTGGACGGCAACCCGCGCCTTCCCGAACCGCTCTGCGATTTCATCGACTGGGTGGCGCGTTACACGCTGTCACCACCCGGACAGGTGCTGGCGCTGGCGCTGCGGGTACCCGCCGCGTTCGAGGAAGAAGTGCCGCGTATTGCCTTTGTGCGCGGGCGCGAAACGCCCAAGAAGATGACCGACGCCCGCGCGCGCGTGCTCGCGCTGTGCGAAGATGGATTGGCGCGGCGCGTGAGCGATTATGCGGCGGAGGCGAATGTGACGCCCGCCGTGGTGCGCGGGCTTATTGAGTGCGGCGCGCTGGTGGAAACCGAGCTGCCGGAATTTGCGCGCTTCCGCGTGCCCGATCCGGATTTCGCACAGCCGGTGTTGAACGCCGAGCAGCAAAAAGCCGCCAATGCGATGGTGCAGGATGTGCGCATTGGCGCTTTCGCCGCGCATCTGCTCGATGGCGTGACGGGATCGGGCAAGACCGAAACCTATTTCGAAGCGATTGCCGAGGCGCTGAAACGCGGCAAGCAGGCACTGATCCTGCTGCCGGAAATCGCGTTGACGGTGCAATTCCTCGACCGGTTCGCCGAACGCTTCGGCTGCCGTCCCGCCGAATGGCACAGCGATCTTTCGCAAAAGGAGCGCAAACGCACCTATCGCGCGGTGATGAATGGCGAGGCCCGTGTGGTCGTCGGCGCACGTTCGGCGCTGTTCCTGCCGTTCAAGGAACTGGGGCTCATCATCGCCGATGAAGAGCATGAGCAGGCCTATAAGCAGGAAGAAGGCGTCATCTATCACGCGCGCGACATGGCCGTGGTGCGCGCGCGGCTGGAGAATTGTCCGGTTGTTCTGTCCAGCGCCACGCCGTCGATCGAAAGCTATGTGAACGCCGAAAGTGGTCGTTACCGGTGGCTGCGCTTGCGCGAACGCCATGGCGTCGCCGAGATGCCGCAGATCAAGGTGATCGATCTGCGCAATGAGAAGGTGGAAGCTGGAACCTGGCTGTCGCAGCCTTTGCGCGAAGCGCTCGCCATTGCGCTGGGCAGCGGCGAGCAGGCGATGCTGTTCCTCAACCGGCGAGGCTATGCGCCGCTGACCCTGTGCCAAAGCTGCGGGCACAAGATGGTCTGCCGCAACTGCTCCACATGGCTGGTGGAACATCGCTATCACAAGCGGTTGACCTGCCATCATTGCGGCTTCGACATGCCGACGCCGAATAACTGCCCCGAGTGTCAGGCGGAAAACAGCCTGATCGCTTGCGGCCCCGGCGTGGAACGCGTGGCGGAAGAATTTGCGCAGGTGTTTCCGCAGGCGCGCATGGCGATTGCCTCATCCGATACCTGGCATGGGCCGCTCGAAACGCAGAGCGCGATCCGCGCCATGGCGAAACGCGAGATCGATGTGGTGATCGGCACGCAGATCATGGCCAAGGGCCACCACTTCCCGCAGCTCACGCTTGTCGGCGTGATCGATGCGGATCTGGGCGGCGCGGATGGCGACATGCGCGCGCGTGAGCGGACGTTCCAGCTGTTGCATCAGGTGTCAGGCCGCGCGGGCCGCGCGGAGAAGCCGGGTTTTGTGCTGCTGCAGACACGCAACCCGAACGATGCGGTGATGAAGGCGCTGGCCTCTGGTGACCGCGATGCCTTCTACGAACAGGAACGCGGCTTTCGCGAGCGCGCGGCGACGCCGCCTTTCGGACGGCTGGCCGCCGTAATCCTTTCCGGCGAAGAAGGCGAGAAGGTGCGGGAGGTTGGTCGCCAACTGGCCAAGGCCGCGCCGTCAGCCCGCGGGGTGAAAGTGTGGGGTCCAACGCCGGCCTTCTATCACCTGCTCCGCGGCCAGACCCGTGAGCGGCTTCTGGTGCAGGCCGACAAGACGGTGGACGTCCAAGCGTACCTGCGCGCATGGCTCGCTTTGGTGAAAGCCCCGAACGCCGTGCGCGTGACGGTCGATATCGATCCGGTCAGCTTTTTCTAACTTCCCTACAATGTCATCGCCCGCTTCATGCGGGCGACCCAATTTGTTTTTCCGAAAAGAAAGATGGGTCACCCGGACGCTTCGCGAAAAGCGAAGGACCGGGTGATGACAATGTGTGGGGAGGCTAGCCCGGCAGGTTCAAGCCCAGCTCGCGCGCCTTGGCGGATGCCCGTTTGTGGTCGTCGGCGGCGTAGAGCTGGCCGAAGCGTTTTCCCGTGAGCTGGCGATAGATCAGCTCGGTCACGGCGCGATTGAGCCACTCGCTCCGGCTCTCTCCGCCGCGAAGCTTTTCGACCATCGCTTCGGTGTCCTTGCCCATCCAGAAGGTGATGCGGCTTTCGCTTTCGGCCCGGCGCTTCTGATAGGCCGTCTGGCGCTCGCTGTCGGATTTCATCAGGAATTCCCGGCGAATCTTCGTGAAAAACCTTACGTGAGGTGCTTTACAACGCAAGATAAAAGCCAGGCGCGTAGTGAAACATTCCACGTGAAGCAACTTACGGCGGGATGGGAGGATGCAGGGCTTACTGGAAGTCGCGCACGTCGGTCAGATGTCCCGCGATCGCTGCCGCCGCCGCCATGGCAGGCGAGACCAGATGGGTGCGTCCGCCCCGGCCCTGACGGCCCTCGAAATTGCGGTTGGAGGTGGAGGCGCAACGCTCGCCCGGCTCAAGCCGGTCGGCATTCATGGCGAGGCACATGGAGCAGCCCGGCTCGCGCCATTCAAAGCCCGCTTCGAGGAACACCTTGTCGAGGCCTTCGTCCTCGGCCTGCTTCTTCACCAGGCCCGAGCCCGGCACCACCATGGCGCCGACATGGGCGGCGACCTTGCGGCCCCTGGCGATAACGGCGGCGGCACGCAGATCCTCGATCCGGCCATTGGTGCAGGAGCCGATGAAGACACGGTCGATCTTCACATCCGACAGCGCCGTGCCGGGCTTCAGATCCATATAAGACAGCGCCCGCTCCACGCCCGCCCGCTGGTTGGTATCGGCGATTTTCGCCGGATCGGGGACGTGGCCGGTGATCGGCAGGCCCTGCTCCGGCGATGTGCCCCAGGTGACCATCGGCGCGATATCGGCGGCGTTCAGCGCGACCTCTTCATCGAACACCGCATCCACATCCGAATGCAGCGTCTTCCAATGGGCGATGGCTTTTTCCAGCTGTTCGCCCTTGGGCGCGCGCGGCTTGCCCGTCACATAAGCGAAGGTGGTTTCGTCCGGCGCGATCAGGCCCGCGCGCGCGCCGCCTTCGATGGTGAGGTTGCACAGCGTCATGCGGCCTTCCATCGACAGGCTTTTCACCGCGTCGCCCGCATATTCGATGACATAACCGGTGCCGCCCGCCGTGCCGATCTTGGCGATCACCGCCAGCGCCATGTCCTTCGCGGTGACGCCGACCGGCAGTTTGCCGTTCAAGGTCACGCGCATGTTCTTCGATTTGGGCATCAGCAGCGTTTGCGTCGCCATCACATGCTCGACATCCGATGTGCCGATGCCAAAAGCGATGGCGCCGAACGCACCATGCGTCGAGGTGTGGCTGTCGCCGCAGACGATGATGGTGCCCGGCAAGGTCCAGCCCTGCTCCGGCCCCACGATATGCACGATGCCCTGGCGGATATCGTCCATGGCGAGATATTCGACGCCGAATTCCTTCGCATTGCGCTCCAGGGTGGCGATCTGCTCGCGCGATTCCGGATCGGAAATGCCCGCCGCGCGATTTTTGGTGGGAATGTTGTGGTCCGCGACAGCCAGAGTGAGGTCCGGGCGGCGCAGTTTGCGGCCCGCCATGCGCAAGCCTTCAAAAGCCTGCGGGCTCGTCACCTCATGGACGAGGTGGCGATCCACATAGATCACCGCGGATTCCCCCGGCGCCTCATGCACCAGATGAGCATCCCAGATTTTGTCGTAGAGCGTTTTTCCGGCCATTTCCTGCACGCGGGTAGCTATCTGGCCGGGACTATAGCGCCCGCAAGATTGGAAACGAAAGCAGGACAGCGCGCGACAGAATCGAACCTAGTGGGGGCTCGTGGCGTAAAGCACGATCATGATGATGATGATCGCGATGAACTGCGCCAGCACGCGCCAGCGCATCAGCCGGTTGGACCAGGACTTGGCCGTATCGCCGCCAACCCACAGCGTATAGAGCCCCGCCGACAGGATCAGGGCCACGACGACAATGGCGATAAAGACGATGACTTTGGCCATCACACAGGTTTAGCAGGATTTTGCGGCGGGCGCGGCATCCAGCCCGCGGCCTTTTGTGCCAGCTCGCGGAATTTGCCCGACGTCTGGGACAATCGCGCGCTCCATTCCGGATCCGGACGCTGGCCCTCGATTGTCTTGAAGAAAACCTGCATCAACGAAGCGATGGCGAGCGGCTCCAGAAGCGCTTTCTTCAGCGCCACCGCGAAGATGAGCGCGAGCACGAAAGCCCCTAGTCCCGCATTGTGAACCGGAAACATCCAGACCAGCGCCCCGACCGGACCGAGCAGGAATATGAAGATGAGGAGCGTTGTGAGCCACATGAAGATGGAGAGCCACACAGCATTCTTGAGAAAGTGCTGATAATTCTGCGCGTAGAGCACAAGCCCGTCTTCCGCCGTCTGCCACGGGTTCGTCGTGCGCGTGCGGATGAGATAAGCGAGAATCACTTCATCGACATAGGTGAGCGACATGCGCACCACCGCTTCGGCGAGGCGCAGAAGATTCTGAAGCGCGGGGATCGGCAGGAACATGGCAAAGAAATTGATGGTGCGGAAGATGATGCGCAGCACCGCCTTCACGATCTGATCGACGCCAAACAGGATCGATGATTCCGCGAAATGGGTTTTCACGAAATCGGCGCCGTAACCGATCTGGGTCTGACCTGCCGGCACCGGATGACCATCCATGATCTCGACCAGCACGGCGATATGCGCGGCCTTCACCAGATAGAGCAGGTATTCGCGCGCCAGATAGAGCAACGCGCTCGTGACACCGAATCCGATCAATCCACCCCAGAACGCGCCGCCCAACGGCGCGTCGGGGCTCGACCACAAATGGCCAAGTCCAAAGCCGATGAACGCACCGATGCCGACCGCGAAGATGTAGGCAACCGCAATGCCGACATAAACAACCAGCCTGAGCACGATAAACGGCAAGGTCCGCAAAATCATGCCGACCGATTTGCCGAAACTGAAATCCCACATGGCGAATAGCCCCAAGGCGCGCGGCTATTTCCGCCTGTAATCGCGACAGGGGCAAGTGCGCCTCTTCACAGGGGTTTGGTCCCCAGATCGGCGCGGCGCACCTTTCGCTGAAGCGTGGGCGAGCGATATTCATCGTCGCTGCGCACGCGCACATAGGGAACATTAAAGGAACGTCTTGAAGTGCTTAGGCGATGGCGCTGGCGGCACTTGCAGGTTTGGCGAAACAGGTTTTACCCCGGCACGTTCGCGAGGCACCTATCGCGCGATGCAATGCGCATCTTCTATCGCTACGTGAAGTTTCCCGGAAGTTATCAGACACGCACGAATTTCGGGGCGGATATGTCTTTTCGCGATGTCTCGAAAAAAGCCCAAGGCATCGAGAAAAACAAAACCGGCGCCCGCGTCATTATGCGGCGCGGCGATGCATCGGGGTGTTTTCGCGGCGAGACACACTAGTTACCCGCCATGGATTTTGTATCGCGCGACGGCAAAGGCGATCTCGCATGCAGCGACGTCGAGGCTTTGCTTCTTCTCGGCCACGAACATGCGCGTGCCGGGCGCCACACAGATGCGCGCAATTGTTACGCGCAAGCAATGCAACACGGCCATCACGATGCGCAAGCGGCGCTGGGTGTGAGCCTGGTCGCGCACGATCCGAAGTCGCCGCAAGACGGCATACGGATGATTATCGATGGCTCCAACAATGGCGGCGCCGAAGCAGCGCGCCAATTGGCATTCATGGCAGCCGCCGGCGCGGGCGTTCCGCAGGATTGGCACGCAGCCGTGAATCTGTTGCGCCGCGCCGCGGAACTCGGTTCGCCTGCAGCACGCACCGAATTGGCGCTTCTCGCCGACGAGACCATCCCGTCGTCACCACCGCCGACGATCTGGCGCGAATTGCAGGATCGCATCGATCTTACCGCGCATCTGAGAACACCCGAGCCGCAAAAAGCCTTTCAAGTGCCCCGTATCTTCACAATCGGCGAATTCATCTCACCAAAGATCTGCGACTGGCTGATCGAATGCGCCAGGCCCAAAATCCAGCCGGCGAAGATTTTCGATTCAGCGACCGGTCAGAGCGGCGTGGACCGGGGCCGCAGCAACAGCGCGGCGGAGTTCACGTTCGCCGATCCCGGGATGATCCTCGCCATTCTTCGCGCGCGCATCGCGCACGCCACCGGGCTTGCGATACAGGGTCTGGAGCACACGCAGGTTCTGCACTACGCGCCCGGCGAAGAATTCGCCGCCCACTTTGATTTTCTCAATCCCGCCGTTCCGTCCTACGCGCAGGAGATCGCCGCGCGTGGGCAAAGACTGGCGACTTTCCTGATCTATCTGAACGACGACTTCGACGGCGCGGAAACGGCGTTTCTCGACCTCGACTGGAAATTCAAGGGCAGCAAGGGCGATGCTGTGTTCTTCTGGAACGTCGATACGGCAGGCCAGCCGGACCGGCGCACGCGCCACGCCGGATTGCCGCCACGATCGGGCGAGAAGTGGCTGTTGTCGCAATGGATCCGGGGACGGGCCTGATCACCACACGCCGGTGTTGGGCATCGACGCCCAGGGCTCGGCCGGCGGCAGCGCCCCACCCTCCTGCAAAAGCTCAACGGAGATTCCATCCGGCGAGCGGACGAACGCCATGTGACCGTCGCGCGGCGGGCGGTTGATCGTCACGCCACCATCCATAAGCCGTTTGCAGGTGTCGTAGATATTGTCCACGCGATAGGCGAGGTGACCGAAATTGCGCCCGCCTTTGTAATCCTCGGTATCCCAATTGTAGGTGAGCTCGACCAAAGGCGCCTGATCCTTCGCGGCACGCTCGACGTCGCCAGGCGCGGAAAGAAATACAAGCGTGAAACGCCCGCCCTGGCTCTCGACCCGGCGAACTTCCTTCAGTCCAAGCTTGTTGCAGTAGAAGTCGATCGAGGCATCCAGATCCTTCACGCGGACCATGGTGTGCAGATAGCGCATGGCGAAATTTCCTTATGCAAGGCTGTCGATCTCGGCATTGGAGAGACTGCCGGGAACGATGGTGACGGGAATTGGATATTGCGCAGCGGTGGCCACCGTTGTGACCAGCGGGCCGGGGCCCTCCTTCGCGGTGGAAGTGGCCAGCACCAGAATGGAAAGATCGGAATCGCCTTTCAGCAATTCCATCAATGCGTCCATGGCGCGGCCTTCGGCGATGACAAGCTCGCAGGTGATGCCGGAAAGCTCGTTGACGGCTTTCGCCGCTTCATAGATCAGCGATTCGGCTTCCTGATGCGCCTCGTCCTTCATGATTTCTTCGACGCCACGCCATTGCTGGAAATCGGTCGGCTGGGCGACGCAGAGAAGCGTCATGCGGCCGCCCGTCGCCATCGCGCGGCGCGTGGCGAAACGGATTGCGACTTTGCATTCCGGCGTCTTGTCCACGACGACAAGGAATTTGCGCGGTGCGCGTGAAGCAGGGCTGCTCATGGCGATATTTTCGCATTTTGCGGGAGACAGCGAAAGGCAGCCTAGTCCGGCAATTTGGCCTTCAACTGATAGAGCAATTCCAGCGCTTCACGGGGGCTAAGCGTATCCGGTGAGAATTTTCGCAATTCTTCTTCGACGGCGCTCACCTTTGGCGCGGCGGCGGCGGGAGCATTGGCAGCGAAGAGCGGTAGGTCGTCGATGCGGGCCAGCGGCTTGTGGCCTTCGCGGCCGTCTTCGAGTGCGCGCAGCACTTCTTCCGCGCGGCCGATGACAGCGGCGGGAAGGCCCGCCAGCTTGGCGACGTGGATGCCGTAAGAACGGTCCGCCGCACCGGGCGCGACTTCGTGCAGGAAGACGATGGTGTCTTTCCACTCCTTCACTTGCATGGTCACGCAAGCAAGCGACGTGAGACGCTCGGCCAAGGCCGTCATCTCATGATAATGCGTGGCGAAGAGCGCGCGGGATTTGTTCTTCTCATGCATGTGCTCGACGGCGGCCCAGGCGATGGCGAGGCCGTCGAAGGTTGCGGTGCCGCGGCCGATCTCATCAAGAATGACGAGGCTTTGCGGCGTCGCCTGATTCAGAATCGCCGCCGTCTCCACCATTTCGACCATGAAGGTGGAGCGGCCGCGCGCCAGATCGTCCGCCGCCCCGACGCGGGAGAAGAGCTTGTCCACGATGCCGATATGCGCAGATTCCGCGGGCACGAACGCACCCATCTGCGCCATCACGGCGATGAGCGCGTTCTGACGCAGGAAGGTCGATTTACCGGCCATGTTCGGGCCGGTGACAAGCCAGATGCGTTTGGTGTCCGGCGAAAGATCGCAATCATTGGGTACGAAGGGATTTGCGTGATCGGCGGCGAGCGCGGCTTCCACCACCGGATGACGGCCGCGATGGATTTTGAAATTCACGCTCTTATCGACGACGGGACGCACATGGCGCGCGGCAACCGCAAGTTCGCCAAGCGCTGTCGCCACATCGACACGCGCCAAGGCATCGGCAACACGAGCGAGCGCGGCGGAAGCATCGAGGATCGCGGCCAGCATCGTCTCGAACAATTCGCGTTCCAGCGCGAGCGCCTGATCGGCGGCCTGGCTGATGCGCGTAGCGAGCGTCGCCAATTCATCCGTGGTGAAGCGCACAGCACTGCCGATGGTTTGCCGGTGGCGGAACAGCGTGCGGTTCTCGCCTTCCTGCAGTTTGTCGCCGTGTTGCGGCGTCACTTCGATGAAGTAACCGAGAATGCCATTGTGCTTGATGCGCAGCGCGGAGACGCCGCTGTCCTGCTTGTATCTGGCTTCCAGCGTGGCGATGACGCGGCGGGATTCATCGCGCAACGAGCGCACCTCATCCAGCGGCGCATGTGCGCCCGCCACGATGAAGCCGCCGTCGCGCGCCAGAAAGGGCGGCTCGGCGACAAGGAAGTGTTCGAGCTTGTCGCTGGGGATGCTCGCCGCCGCGATGCCCTCGATCAGGTCGGCCCGCGCGAGTTCAACTTCACCCAACGCAGGCTTGAGCGGATCGTTGAGCTTGCCGAGCTGATCGCGCAAGGCGCGCGCGGCTTTCAAGCCGTCGCGGATATTGGCGAGATCGCGCGGGCCGCCACGTCCCACCGACAGGCGCGCCAGAGCGCGCGCGATGTCCGGTGCCCGCCGCAGATCGTCACGAAGCCTGCGGCGCAGTTCGGAATCGGCCGCGAAGAACGCCACCGCATCGTGGCGTTGCGCAATCTCTTGCACATTGGTCAGCGGCGAGGACAGGCGATTGCACAATTCACGTGCGCCGGCCGCCGTGACCGTGCGATCCATCACCGCGAGCAGCGAGCCGTTGCGCGTGCCGGTGAGCGTTTCGATCAATTCCAGATTGCGGCGCGTCGCCTGGTCGATCGCCATGAAGGTGCGTTCGGGCGTCTGCGCGATGGGCTTGAGGGCCGGGAGCTTTCCCTTCTGGGTCAGTTCCAGATAGCCGACAAGCGCGCCCGCCGCCGAAAGCTCCGCGCGACTGAACGCGCCGAAGCCATCCAGCGCCATCACATGATAGAGCGACTTCAGCGCGCGCTCGCCATTGCCGGAATCGAATTTCACCGACGGCAAGGGCGAGAGCGCGGGTCCGAAGTTCTTCAACACCGATCCCAACAGCTCATCCGCCAGCAACCCATCCGGCACAAGAAGTTCGCGCGGCGCGATGCGCGCCAGTTCGGCGGCGACATCAGCATGCGCCACAGCGCCGACGCGGAAATCACCCGTGGACATATCGGCAAAGGCAATCGCGAAATCCGAACCGGCGCGGCCCAGACTTGCCAGCACGTTGGAGGCGCGCGCTTCCAGCAAAGAATCTTCGGTCAGAGTTCCCGGCGTCACGAGACGGATCACCTCGCGCTTCACCACACTCTTGGAACCACGCTTCTTGGCCTCCGCCGGGTCTTCCATCTGCTCGCAGACGGCGACGCGGAAGCCTTTGCGGATCAGCTTCTCCAGATAGGCTTCCGCCGCGTGAACCGGCACACCGCACATCGGAATGTCGTCGCCCGCATGCTTGCCGCGCTTGGTCAGCGCGATGTCGAGCGCTTCGGATGCGCGTACCGCATCGTCGAAGAACATCTCGTAGAAATCGCCCATGCGGTAAAACAGCAGATATTCCGCGTGGATCGCCTTGGTCTCGAGATATTGCGCCATCATGGGCGTGGTCTCGGTGTCGGGCGGCGGGGGCACATGCTCGTTCATCCAGCCATTCTACAGTCCCGGGCGGCAGCGCGGCGACAGCGTCCTTGAAACGCCATACAACACAGGCAGATATTCTGTGGATCACCCGCACTGGACCCGT
Source organism: Rhizomicrobium sp. (assembly GCA_025451875.1). GTDB lineage: Bacteria > Pseudomonadota > Alphaproteobacteria > Micropepsales > Micropepsaceae > Rhizomicrobium. The sequence goes on along the minus strand of JANWJQ010000047.1, from coordinate 6,219 downwards.
ACATGGACACGATTCAACGACCCACTTTCACCGACGAGGAGGCGCTGGCCTTCCACGCCATGGGCAAGCCCGGGAAGATCGAGATCAATCCCACCAAGCCCATGGCCACCCAGCGCGATCTGGCGCTGGCCTACTCGCCGGGCGTTGCGGTTCCCGTGCGCGCGATCGCGGAGAACCCGGACCGGGCCTATGACTATACGGCCAAGGGAAACCTCGTCGCCGTCATCTCCAACGGCACGGCCATTCTGGGCCTCGGCGATCTGGGCGCGCTGGCCTCCAAACCGGTGATGGAAGGCAAGGCGGTGCTCTTCAAGCGCTTCGCCGATGTCGATGCCATCGATCTGGAAGTGGACACCAAGGACGTCGATCAATTCGTCAACGCCGTGCGTTATCTCGGACCGTCTTTCGGCGGCATCAATCTGGAAGACATCAAGGCGCCCGAATGCTTCGTGATCGAAGAGCGGTTGCGCGAGCTGATGGACATTCCCGTCTTCCACGACGACCAGCACGGCACCGCGATCATCTCCGCCGCCGGCATCATCAATGCCTGTCATCTCACCGGGCGCGACATCAAGGACATCAAGGTCGTTGTGAACGGCGCGGGCGCGGCGGGCATCGCCTGCCTCGAACTGCTCAAGGCGATGGGTTTGCCGAATGCCAACGCCATCCTCTGCGACACCAAGGGTGTGATCTATCGCGGGCGCACCGCCGGCATGAACCAGTGGAAGAGCGCGCATGCCATCGAGACCGATGCGCGCACGCTGGAAGATGCGGTGAAAGGTTCCGACGTTTTTCTAGGCCTCTCCGCCAAAGGCGCGATGACGCAGGACATGGTCAGCACCATGAAGAAAGCGCCGATCATCTTCGCCATGGCCAATCCCGATCCGGAGATCACGCCGGAAGACGTGAAAGCGGTGCGGCCCGACGCCATCGTTGCCACGGGACGCAGCGACTATCCCAACCAGGTCAACAATGTGCTGGGCTTTCCCTACATCTTCCGCGGCGCGCTGGATGTGCGCGCGACAACGATCAATGAAGCGATGAAGATCGCCGCGGCCGAAGCTCTTGCCGCGCTCGCGCGTGAAGATGTGCCGGACGAAGTGGCGATGGCCTATCGCGGCAATCGGCCCGCTTACGGACCGGATTACATCATTCCCTCACCGTTCGATCCACGATTGATCAGCCGCGTCTCCGCCGCCGTCGCCGAGGCCGCGATCAAAACAGGCGTGGCGCGGCGCGACTTGAAGAACATCCACACCTATCACGATCAACTCAGTGCGCGGCTCGATCCCTCTGCCGTGCTGTTCCAGAACATCACCGCCTCGGTGCGCGCGCATCCCAAGCGGGTGGTGTTTGCGGAAGGCGAAGAGGATTCCGTCATCCGCGCCGCCGCCGCCTTCCAGAATTCCGGTCTCGGCAAGGCGCTGCTGGTGGGCCGCGAGCAGATCATCAAGGATGGCATGCGGCGCGCCGGCATCGAAGCGGGAACGCTGGAAGTGCGCGTGCCGCATTCGGCGCAGGAGGCTTCGTCCTATATCAACTCCCTTTACATGCGGTTGCAGCGGCGCGGCGCGCTCTATCGCGACGTGGTGCGCATGGTGACGAACGATCGCAACATCTACGGCGCCTGCATGCTGGCCGCCGGCGATGCCGATGCGATGGTGACGGGCGTAACGCGCGCCTATCAGGCGGCGCTCAACGATGTGCGCATGGTGCTGGATGCGCCGCGCGGGCAACGGCCCGTCGGCGTGAACCTCATCTTCTCCAAAGGCCGTGTGATCTTTGTCGCGGATACGTCCGTGCATGAAATGCCGACATCGGAAGAATTGGCGGACATCGCGGTGCAGACCGCGCGCGTCGTCAAGAATTTCGGCTTCACCCCGCGTGTCGCCATGCTGGCGTCCTCGACCTTCGGCTTCCCGCGCAGCGAACGCAGCGAGCGCATTGTGGAAGCCGTGCATATCCTCGACCGGCGCGGCGTCGATTTCGAATATGACGGCGAGATCGCGGTTGATGTGGCGCTCGATCCAAACAAGCTTGCGCTCTATCCCTTCGCGCGCCTAACCGATACCGCGAATGTGCTGGTGATGCCCGCGATCCATTCCGCGTCGATCTCGACACGGCTGCTCAGCGAAATGAGTGGAATAAGCGTGCTGGGACCGCTTCTGATCGGATTGGAAAAGCCGGTGCAGATCGCGCCGCTAGGCGCCAAGATGAGCGAAATCTACAACGCTGCCGTGATCGCCGCGCTTTGAACCATTCTTTCGCCCGAGCGTATTGAAGGCATGGCTCAGGAATTTCGCACGGTGGAACCGGCGCGCGGCAGCGGCTTTCAAAGCGTGGCCGTCTTGGTCGGGTTCCTTGCGCTCACGCTCGGCGTCGGAATTTTCGCCGGACTGGTGACGGAACCTAACGTCCTGACTTGGTACCCCACGCTCGCCAAGCCATCGTTCAACCCGCCCAATTGGGTGTTCGCGCCGGTTTGGACGACACTCTACGTTCTGATGGCCGTCGCCGGATGGCGCGTATGGCGCATCACGGATTTCGATTCCCGCGCCCTGCTGTTCTGGGTCGCGCAGCTGGTCCTCAATTTCGCCTGGTCGTTCATTTTCTTCGGCGCGCATGAGATCGGCCTCGCGCTCATCGAGATTGCGATACTGTGGTTGACGGTGCTGGCGACGATGCTGATGTTCTTCCGCATTGACCGCATCGCGGGCTGGCTGTTCGTTCCGTATTTGGCCTGGGTGTCCTTCGCGGCAGCGCTGAATGCATCTATTCATCTGCTCAATCCGGGCTGACTGTCCCGAGACACCGCATCCGGCGCGCGTGCGACGTTTGCCGACAATTTGCCGGTTTCGGCGCGTTAAAAAACCTGTCACGCTTGCCGCATGACGTTTCCGTAATCTCGAAACCGGCTTGGATGCACTTCACTTTGAACAAGCGCGTGCTTCGCGAACGGTTGCTGGCGCTCGTCAGTACGCCGAACGAAGCGCCGCTTCTCATCTTCGGCAATCAGAAGTCCGGGACTTCCGCAGTGGCAGGCCTTCTGTCGGGAGCGACGGGCGAGCGCCTCATCACCGATTTCGCCGGCGCGCAGGAGCCGTATATCGGCGAACTCATTCGCGGCAACATATCGATTGCCGATTATGTAGCGCGCAACGCGTGGGCATTCTCTGCACCCATCGTCAAGGAACCGGGGCTCACCTTCGCCGCTCCTGCGCTGATGCAGTATTTTGGGGAAAGTCGTGCCGTGATGGTACTGCGCAATCCCTGGCACAATATCCGCAGCATTCTGGAGCGCGTCGATATCAAGGGCGATGCGGACAGGTTGATTCCGGGACAGCGCCGCCTCAACCGCACATGGCGCAGCATTCTCGCCGGAACCGATCTTGGCCTGCCGCAAGCACATTATATCGACATCCTCGCGCAACGCTGGTTGAAGGCATCCGAGATCGCCGAGACATTGGGCAAGCGTGCCGTGATCGTGCGCTACGAGGACTTCTCCGCGGCCAAGCGCGAAACCATCGGGACATTGGCGCGCGATCTTGGCCTGCCGATCGTCGCCGACATTACGGAAAAACTCGATCACCAGTTCCAGCCGCACGGGCGCGGCGCCGATCCGAAGCAGTTCTTCGGACAAAATTATGCGCGCATCCAGGCGATTTGCGGCGCGACGGCCGCGCGGCTCGGTTACGAAGGCTGATCCTTTGCCGCTTCCAGATAGCGCTTCGAGAGCGCGTGATAGACGCCCTCGCGGCAGACGAGTTTGGAGCACGCGGTTGCAATCAGCGCGGCCGCCATCAGCGGCACCAGCATCTGATGGTTGTCCACCATCTCCGAAACGATGACAAAGCTTGTGATCGGCGCCTGCACCACGCCCGCGAAATAGCTCACCATGCCGATCAACACGATGGCGCCCATTGGGGTCGACGGGAAAAGCCGCGCGACATCGGCGCCGAAGCCTGCACCGACGGACAGCGACGGCGAGAAGATTCCGCCCGGCACGCCGCTGACCGAAGAAAGAACCGTGGCGAGAAATTTCAGCGGTGTGAACTGCCAGCCCAGATGGTTGACGCCATGCACCAACCCGCGCGCCTGCGCGTAGCCGGTTCCCCAGATCGTATCGCCCGACAAATAACCGCAGATCGCAACACCAAGTCCGCAGCTCGCGGCGAAGAAGACGGGATTGTGTTTAACCCATGTGCCGATGCGGCCGGGCATGTGGCGGGGCACTTCGATCAGGATGCGCGCGAAACATCCCCCAAACACGCCGCCCACGACGCCGCATAGTGGAACGCAGAGCCAGTCGGTGAAGGAGCCCAGCATCGCCGCTGTCGATCCGAAATAGGTGTAGTCACCCAAAATGGCGAGCGATGTCATGCCGCCGATGATCACCGCGCCGATGATCAGGCCGGAGGTGCGCACCTCGAAACTGCGGCTGATCTCCTCGATGGCGAAAACAATTCCGGCGAGCGGCGTGTTGAACGCGGCGGCAACGCCCGCTGCGGCGCCGGCGAGAATGAGGCCCGGCTGCCGATTGGGCGTGAGCCGCCCGATCTCGAACATGAGCGATGCGCCGACCTGCACCGTAGGTCCTTCACGGCCGATGGAGCCGCCGACGAGCAGGCCCAGAAGGGTCATGAGAATCTTGCCGATCGCAGCGCGCAGGCTGACGAGACGCGCACGCTCCCGGGATGTCTTGAGCGCCCGCGCCGCAATGGCTTGCGGAATGCCCGAGCCCCCGGTGTTGGGGAAGTAGCGGGCCGTGAGCCAGGCGATCAGTCCAAAGCCCGGCGGCGTCAGCACGACCGCGATATAGGGGGCATGCCGCAGGATCTGCTGGAAATCGCGCATCGCCAGATCAGCCGCGCGGGCAAGGCCCACGGCCGCGAGGCCGACGATCAGCGCACCACCCGTGAAGATCACCCGCCGCTGCCAGCGCCGCGACAAGGCGCGCAGGAGCCGCACATGACGATGCCCGGGGTTGAGCCACATGCAAAAGGGCTATAACCCATTTAAAGCAATGGCGTCCGCGACGTTTGGAAGCCATGCGAACCTTGCGTAGGCGTACCCCTCTTCCTATATACCCCTCAGGTTCGGCAGGGCACCGGTCTGTTGCCGAATTTGTCAATGATATCAATGGGAACGGTCCGGAGGGCGCTCACGTTAGAGGCCAGGTAGCCGTCCGCCAGAGAGAGGATTTAGAGCAATGGCAAAAGTGATCGGTATCGATCTTGGCACGACCAATTCGTGCGTGGCCGTCATGGAGGGTTCCACCCCCAAGGTCATCGAAAATGCGGAAGGCGCGCGTACCACGCCCTCCATCGTGGCTTTCAGCAATGACAGCGAACGCCTCGTCGGCCAGCCCGCCAAACGGCAGGCCGTCACCAACCCCGAATTCACGTTCTTCGCGATCAAGCGCCTTATCGGCCGCCGCTTCGACGATCCCATGACGAAAAAAGACATCGACATGGTCCCCTACAAGATCGTGAAGGCCGACAATGGCGACGCATGGGTCGCCGGCCGCGACAACAAGAAATTCTCGCCGAGCGAAATCAGCGGCTTCATCCTGCAGAAGATGAAGGAAACCGCCGAAGCCCATCTCGGCGAAAAGGTCACGCAGGCCGTTATCACCGTGCCGGCCTATTTCAACGACGCGCAGCGCCAGGCGACGAAGGACGCCGGCAAGATCGCGGGCCTTGAAGTGCTGCGCATCATCAACGAACCGACGGCAGCGGCCCTTGCCTACGGCATGGACAAGAAGAACAGCGGTGTCATCGCGGTCTATGACCTTGGCGGCGGCACATTCGACGTGTCCGTGCTGGAAATCGGCGATGGCGTGTTCGAGGTGAAGTCCACCAACGGCGACACCTTCCTCGGCGGTGAAGATTTCGACCAGCGCCTCGTCGGCTATCTTGCCGATGAGTTCAAGAAAGAAGCCGGCATCGACCTGCGCAAGGATCGCCTTGCCCTGCAGCGCCTGAAGGAAGCCGCTGAGAAGGCGAAGATCGAATTGTCGTCCGCGATGCAGACCGAAGTGAACCTGCCGTTCATCACGGCGGATGCGTCCGGTCCCAAGCATCTGACGATGAAGATCACGCGCGCCAAGCTGGAAGCGCTGGTGGACGATCTCATCCAGAAGACCATCGCGCCGGTGAAACAGGCGCTGAAGGATGCCGGCGTTTCGGCGAACCAGATCGACGAAGTCATTCTCGTCGG